>NZ_JBHWJL010000021.1:0-35239 GCF_042731495.1 Streptomyces sp. NPDC059853 | reverse complement strand
GTCTGGTCGAGCTGGGTGACGGTGCCGGTCCCGGGGTCGTAGACGAGGTCGTACTCGCTGGACTTGCCGATGGCGACGATGTCGAGGCCGAGGCCCTTCGCCCAGGTGAAGAGCTGGATGAGGTTGGCGGGCTGGTCACCGGTGGCCGTGGTGTACACCACACCGTGCCGGGCGGCGAGCGCGGCGAGTTCGACACCGCCGACCGAGTCGACCTCCTTGCTGACCATGGCGACGTGCCGGCCGCCGGTCAGGGCGGTGCGGGCGGCGCGGTAGCCGACAGCGGGGTTGCCGGTGGCCTCGACGAGGATGTCGTAGGAGGCGTCGGCGAGCAGCGCGGCGTCGGCGACGACGGCGGTGCGGCCCGCGGCGCGGGCGGCGTCGAGGCCGGCCCGGTCGGTGACGACGGTCAGGGAACCGGGCCCTTCGGCGGGCAGGCCCAGTTCGGCGCCCAGCGCCAGGACGCCCTCGGTGTCGAGATCGCACAGCACGGCCGGCCGGACGTCGGCGGTGAGCCGGGTCTGGGCCAGCAGCGTCCGCGCGAAGCCGCCGCGCGCGCCCGTCAGTGCGTACGTGACGGTTTCCCGCGTCCCGTGCGGCTCGGCGTTCATGGTGCCCTCCTGGCGCTGGTGCTCTGCGGGTGAATCGGGTGAACCCGCCTATGGAGCGCGAACGTAACGCCAATTAACATGAGCGTCAACTGTAGTACCATAAATTCACAGATTGGCGCGGTGGCATCACGCGCCTCTCGCCTGGATACGTAAGAACGGCCTAACGGACGGTGACGGGAATGGCGGCAGGACAGGTCAGATGGGGCGGGGTGGCCGATGACTTCACCGGTGCCACCGACCTCGCCACCAACTGGGTCGCCCGGGGGCTGCGCACCAGCGTCACCCTGGGCGTCCCCAGCGACGAGGAACTCGCGGACCTGCGGCTCGCCGGCATGGACGCCGTGGTGGTCGCGCTGAAGACCCGCACCGCACCCGTGCGGGAAGCGGTCACCCGCTCGGTGGCCGCGCTGGACGCCCTGCGGCGGCTGGGCTGCTCCCGCTTCTACGACAAGTACTGCTCCACCTTCGACTCCACCCCGCAGGGCAACATCGGCCCCGTCGCCGACGCCCTGCTCGCCCAGCTCGGCGCGGACAAGGCGGTCGTCGTGCCGTCCTTCCCGGCCACCGGGCGCACCGTCTACCAGGGGCACCTGTTCGTCGGCGGCCGGCTGCTGAGCGACAGCTCCATGCGGCACCACCCGCTGACCCCGATGACCCGCTCGGACGTCGCCGAACTGCTGCGCCCGCAGACCCGGCACCAGGTCGCCACCGTCCCGCTCCAGGTGGTACGCGCCGGGGCGGCGGCCCTGCGCGCGGCCATCGACGCCGCCGACGCCACGTACGTGGTCGTCGACGCCATCGACGAGAGCGACCTCGCCGTCATCGCCGAGGTCACCGCGGGCGACCCGCTGGTGACCGGCGGCTCCGGGCTCGCCCTCGGGCTGCCCGCCGTGGCGGACGCCCCGGCCACCGCCGCGATGCCGGTGGCCACCGGCCACCGCGCCGTCCTGGCCGGCAGCGCCTCCTCGGCGACCCGGGGCCAGATCGCCCACGCCCGCCAGCACCTGGCCCACCGCAAACTCGACCTGGCGGCGCTGCGCGCGGACCTGCCGGGCGAGGTGGAGCGGCTCACCGCCTGGGCGACCGAGTGCTGGACCCGCTCGCCCGGGGAGCCCGTGCTGGTCTACGCCGTGGACTCACTGGAGGACCTGGAGGCGGCACCGCCCGCCGGGCAGCGGCCGGCCGCCGAGCTGATCGAGGAGGCGCTGGCCGGCTGCGCCACCGCCTTCGCGGCGGCCGGGGCCCGGCAGTTCCTGGTGGCGGGCGGCGAGACCTCCGGCAGCGTCGTGCAGGCCCTGGACGTCCGGCGGCTGGAGCTGGGCCCCGCGCTGGCGCCCGGCGTCTCGTGGGCGCACGGCACGGCCGGCGACGGACGCGCGTACAACCTCGCCCTCAAGTCGGGCAACTTCGGCCACCAGGACATCTTCACGGCGGGCTGGCAGGCCCTTGCGTGAATCACACAGCGAACGGGAGCGGGAGCGGGACATGAGCGACGCACGCCACGAACTCGTCGCGGCGGGGCGTGAGCTGACCGCCGCCGGGCTGAGCCCGGGCGCCTCGGGCAACCTCAGCGTCCGGATCGGGAACCGGATCCACATCACCCCGACCGGGACGCGGCTCGACACGCTGGACGCGGACGGACTCGCCGTCCTGGACGCGGACGCCCCCGTGGACGCCCCGCTGGAGCGGGCGCTGCTGGCCGGGCCGCGGCCCTCCAAGGAGTTCCCGCTGCACCTGGCGCTCTACCACCGCGACCCCGGGACGACCGCCGTCGTCCATCTGCACAGCGCGCACGCCGCCGCGTACGCGTGCCTGCCGCCCTGGTCGGAACGGAGCGCGGTGCCGCCGCTCACCCCGTACTTCGTGATGCGGGTCGGCCAGACCCCGCTGGTGCCCTACGCGGAGCCGGGGGACGTGGCCCAGGCGGTGCTGCTGCGCGAACTGGACTTCCCGTTCCGGGCGGCGCTGCTCCAGAACCACGGGCCGGTGACGGCCGGAGCCTCGATGGCGGCGGCGGCCGACGCGGCGATAGAGCTGGAGGAGACGGCACGGCTGCTCCTGCTGCTGAACGGCGGCACGCCCCGGCTGCTGACGGAGGACGAGGCCAGGGCACTGGCGGAGCGCTACGGCACCCCGTGGCACCCGGCCCCGGCCGGCTGACACCCGGGCGGCAGCACAAGTGCGGAGCCCCCGGCGGAGATCCGCCGGGGGCTCCGGCGCGCCCGGCGGCCGCTCAGACGGCACCGAGCCGGACCGTCCGGGTCTCCTCGGTGAAGGTGTCGAACGAGACGGACCAGCTCTCGGCGGCGGGCCAGTGGTAGGTGACGGTGCCCTCGGCCGGCCGGTAGTGGGCGGTGTAGACGGTGCCCAGGCCCCGGTCGTAGCCCAGCTGGTACAGCGGCGGGCGCAGCATCGCGGCCACCTCGGGTCCGGCCGCCCGGATGGCGGCGAGCCGCTCCCCGGTGCGGGTCGCCCGCTCCTGCTCCGGCGGCACCGGCTCGCTCTGGTGGTTGGCGGCGCAGGCGTCGGGGGCCTCGGTGAGCGGGATGTCGGGACCGAGGTGGACGGTGACGGAGCGGTGCCGGTCCACCAGGGTGAGGTTCTGCGGGATGGCGATGGGGAGGGTGCGCAGCCGGGCGAGGGCCTCGTCGACTGTGGTGCAGGTCTCCAGCAGGTAGCGGATGACGATGACCACCGCGAAGCCCGGCCCGTGGACCTTGCGGCCGCCGAAGGTGAGGGAGATGGCCAGGCCCGCGTCGTTCATGCCGTCCAGCAGGCCCCAGCCGCCCTCCTGGGTGCCGATGACCGGGCGCAGCAGCTGGGAGCGGACGATGGAGCCCTCGGCCTCGTCCGGGTCGAAGTCGTAGTTGCGCAGCAGTTCGCCGCCGGCGCCGGTCTGGGTGCAGCCGGCGAAGAAGGGGCGGACGGCGGCCAGGGTGAGGAGGGTGCCGGCGTGCGGGATGTCGGCCAGTCGTCCGCCCAGCCGGTCGAGGGCCGGTACGAGTTCGGGAAGGTGGGTCTCGAACAGCCGCCGGGCGGCACGGGCGCCCTCGTCGGTGCGGCCCGTGTCGGTCAGCCAGCCGGCCAGTGCCCCGGGCGGGTAGGTCTCGCGTATCAGCCCGGCCCACCGGGCGTCGTCACCGGAACCCACGTCGACGGTCCGGAACGTCTTCCGCAGAGTCTTCTCCATGGGCGGCACCGTAGCGGGGCCCGATAAACGTTCGCGGTACGAACCCGCCCGCCCACCGGGGGGACTTCACACCACGGGGCGGGCGGGCGGGTTCTTCCCCCTACCGCGGCGAGGCGGCCCGTGGATGATCCGCCGGGCCGTCGGTG
This sequence comes from Streptomyces sp. NPDC059853, assembly GCF_042731495.1. Taxonomy (NCBI): domain Bacteria; kingdom Bacillati; phylum Actinomycetota; class Actinomycetes; order Kitasatosporales; family Streptomycetaceae; genus Streptomyces; species Streptomyces sp. NPDC059853. The sequence continues at coordinate 31,295 of NZ_JBHWJL010000021.1, read as the reverse complement.
GGGGTGTCGGGGGACGGCCGGCCGGTGGCGGCGGCGCGGGCCGCGCGCCGGGCCCGGTCCATGCCGCGCCATTCGGGGCGCAGTCCGGTGAGGGAGATGGTGACGGTGTACAGGATGCCACCGGTGACCAGGGCGGGCGCCAGTCCGATGCCGCCGATGGCGGCGCCCGCCAGCAGCCCGCCGAACGGGATGCCGGACCAGGCGAGCGAACTGACCAGGCCCTGGACCCGGGCCAGATGGCTGCGCGGGGCGCGCTCGACGATGATCGCGCTGAGGATCGGGTTGAGGAAGCCGCCGCCGAGACCGCCGAGGGCGAAGACCGCGACCACCGCCCACAGCGGCGCGCCCGCCGCCAGGACGAGGAAGCGCGGTGCCCCGGCGATGAGGAAGCCGACGAAGAACACGGTGCGCCGGGGCATGCGGTGGGCGATGGCCGCCGCGACCAGGCTGCCGGTGACGGCGGTGATGCCGTTCGCGGTGCCCAGCAGGCCCATCACCTCGGGGCCGTGCCCGGCCCCCTTGACCCACACCGGCAGCATGACCTGCATGAAGGCCGCATCCAGCAGGTTGGTGACGGCGATCATCAGCGCGATGGACAGCAGCAGCGGATCGCCGCGCACCACGCCGAAGCCCTGGCCGAGGCGGGCCCAGTAGCCCAGGTCGTCGTCCGCGCCGTCCGGGTCCCGGTGCGGGCGGCCCATGGCGCGCGGCAGGGTGGCGGCGATGATCAGCGAGCCGGCGGCGAAGCAGCCGGCGATCACGAACAGCGCGCTCATCGAGCCGATCAGCGCCACCAGCAGCCCTGCGGCGCCGGGGCCGACGGTGGCGGCGAGCCGTTCGGTGGTGCCGGAGAGGCCGGTGGCCCGCTCCAGCGGGACGCGGCAGCGTTCGGCGGCCTCCGGGACCATCACCTGCTTCGCCAGGTCGCCGGGCCCCCGGGCGGCCCCGATGACCGCCACCAGGGCGAGCAGCACCGGCAGCGAGAGCGCCCCGGCCGCGTGCAGCAGCGGGATGAGCAGCGCGGGCACCGCGCTGGCCAGGTCCATGGTCCAGGAGACGCGGCGCGGGCCGATCCGGTCGATGACCGGTCCGGACAGGCCCTTGAGCAGCACGTAGGGTGCCATCTCGAACAGTGCGACCAGGCCGGTCTGCACCGCGCTGCCGGTGGTGGTGAGGACGAACCAGGGCAGCGCGATGGTGGAGATCTTGGTGCCGGTCTGGGAGACGGCGACGGCGCCGAGCAGCCCGGCGAGCGGGCGCAGCGTCCGTTTCCGGTCCGGGCGGCCGGCGGGTCCCGCGCCGGGTTCCGCGGTGGGCGCTCCGGCCGTCACCGTTCCTCCTCGTTCCGGTCAAGGCCGGGTCCTGCCGGGTCAAAAGATCCCTCAAGGCCGGGCAAAACATGCAGCACGACCTGGACCCCTTCGGCACCCTCGGGCGCCTCCCCGGGGCCGGTGGCGGAGGCCGGGCGGTAGCGGGCGACGACCTCGTCCAGTTCGTTGCGCAGCCGGGTCGCCTCCTGCGGGGTGAGCCGCAGCAGCCGGTCGCCGAGCCCGAGGGTCTCGCGCCATACGCGGGGCATCGTCACGAATTCGTCGAGGGTGCGCCGGGTGGCCTCGGCGTGCGCGAGGGCGACGGACTGGAGGAAGGCGAGGGTCGCCTCGGGCTCCCGCTCGCGCAGGGTGCGGTCGCCGAAGGAGGTGAGCCGGTGGACCGAGCGCCACCAGCGTTCCCGGGCGTTTCCGCGCTCGGTGTCCTCCTCGACGAAACCGGCCGCGGCCAGCTGCCGCAGGTGGTAGCTGGTGGCCCCGGAGGTGAGTCCGAGCCGGGTCGCCAGCAGGGTCGCGGTGGCCGGTCCGTTGCGGCGCAGCAGGCCGAGCAGCCGGACCCGTACCGGGTGGGCGAGGGCGCGCAGGCCCTTGGCGTCGAGGACGGCGACGTCCCGCTCGTCGTACGGCAGGGGGTCGGGCTGTGGATCGGTCATGGACGCACTCTAGAACCGCAAAGAGAGTTTTGCAAAGAAGTCTTTCCAAAGAGTTCCGGGCAATCCGCGTGACTATCCTCGGCTCCGATCACTGCGGCTCAGGAAGGCGCGACACACTCATGGGCACGAAACGGACCCCGCTGCCGGGCGTGGGCGTTCAGTACGACATCAGCAGCCGTGACGGGCGGCACATCTCCGTCGTGGCCCACGAGGACGGCCGGCGCTTCCTGGGGTTCTACGACCCCGAGGACCCGGACGCCTGTCAGTGCACCGTGCCGCTGGACGCCGACGAGGCCGCCAAGCTCGCCTCGCTCATCGCCCCGGACTCCACCAGCCCGTCCTTCGCCCCCGGCGAGATCGGCCTGGACCTCATCACCGAACGCATCGCGATCGGCGCCGACTCGCCCTACCGGGGCCGCCCGCTCGGCGACACCAGAGCACGCACCCGCACCGGCGCCTCGATAGTCGCCGTGCTGCGCAGGACCGGCGCCCACCCGTCTCCCGGTCCCGACTACCGACTTGAGGCAGGTGACACGCTGCTGGTCGTGGGCACGCGCGAGGGTGTCTCCGACCTCGCCGACATCATCGCTGGGGGATAACCGCGTATGCACGAAACCACCACCATGCTGATCGAGCTGGGAGCGGTCGTGTTCGGGCTCGGCATCGTCGGCCGCCTGGCCGGCCGGCTCGGACTCTCCCCCATCCCGCTCTATCTGCTCGGCGGGCTCGCCTTCGGCCAGGGCGGACTGCTTCCCCTCACCACCACCGAGGGCTTCATCGAGATCGGCGCCGAGATCGGCGTCATCCTCCTGCTGCTGATGCTCGGCCTGGAGTACAGCCCCGCCGAACTCGTCGACAGCCTCAAGACCCAGTACCCGTCGGGCATCGTCGACTTCGTGCTCAACGCCACCCCCGGCGCCGTCGCCGGGCTGCTGCTCGGCTGGGGCCCGGTCGGCGCCACCGCGCTCGCCGGCGTCACCTACATCTCCTCCTCCGGCGTCATCGCCAAGGTCCTCACCGACCTCGGCCGGCTCGGCAACCGCGAGACCCCCGTCATCCTGGGCATCCTCGTCATCGAGGACCTCACGATGGCCGCCTATCTGCCGCTGCTCACCGCGATGCTGGCCGGGGTCGGCCTGGCCGGCGGCAGCCTCACCCTTCTCATCGCCCTGGGGACGGCGGCCACCGCCCTGTGGGTCGCCCTGCGGCACGGCCGGTTCATCTCCAAGGCCGTCTCCTCCGACAACCCCGAGATGCTGCTGCTCGTCGTCCTCGGCCTCACCCTGCTGGTGGCCGGCTTCGCCCAGCAGCTCAAGGTCTCGGCGGCGGTCGGCGCGTTCCTCGTCGGCATCGCCCTCTCCGGCGAGGTCGCCCACAACACCCGGCAGCTGTTCACCCCGCTGCGCGACCTCTTCGCCGCCGTCTTCTTCGTCTTCTTCGGGCTCTCCACCGTGCCGGGCGACATCCCGCCGGTGCTCGTCCCGGCGCTGCTGCTCGCCGCCGTCACCACCGTCACCAAGATCGGCACCGGCTGGTACGCGGCCAAGCGGGCCGGTATCGGCCCGCGCGGCCGGCTGCGCGCCGGGGGAGCGCTGGTGGCCCGCGGCGAGTTCTCCATCGTGATCGCCGGGCTGGCCACCGGGGTCGAACCACGCATCGCACCGATCGCCACCGCCTACGTCCTCATCCTCGTCATCGTGGGCCCGTTCGCCACCCGCTGGGCCCAGCCGGTCGGCATGCGCGTCCTCGACTGGCGCGACCAGCGCCGCGCCACCGCGGCGGCCACCGCGCCCGAACGCACCCCCGCCCTGGAGACCACCGACCCGCAGGGCGCCACCTCCTGACCCTCACCCCGCGAAAGCGCGTACGAGACCGGGGCCGTCCGCCCAGCGCACGGCCCCGGCGCCGCCGGACGCGGAAGCCCGGCGGCACCGGGCGGCACGGGAGCGGACCTAGCCTTCCCGCGTGGAGTGCCCCGGCTGCCAGGACCCCAGCGGAATCCCCGCCGTCAGCAACCGGCGGGGCGCGTACTGCTTCCCCTGCCTGAGCTGCGGACAGGTCGCCATCATCGCCCCGGACGGCGGCTTCTCCTTCACCACCGCCGAACCCTGCCGCACCCCCGGCTGCGACGGCTCCACCGGCCTCACCTACCGCTACCTGGACTCCGGCGTCTTCGACCGCGCCGCCCTCGACCCCTGCGACCAGTGCTACGGCGGCGACCGCTTCCAGCAGTGGCCGGCCCGGGCCGCCCGGCCCGGCTGACCCTCACATGGTCCACCGATACGCCCGCCCGCTCGGCGCGGTGTACGACATGACCTGCGACTCGGTGGAGGATTCGATGGCGAACCACTCGCGCCGGGGCCGGTTGAGCGATCGCCACAGGGCGTGCGCCTCTTCGACACGCTCCCAGAGATCCCGGGGACCCACCGTCGTGACCCTGGTGCCGCGGACCTGGGCGTACGAGCCGTCCGCCGGATCGTGGAGGGTCGTCGTGTCCGACCCGTTTCCTGCCTCCCACGTGCGGATCGTGGTCGCCGGGAGATGAAGCTGGGCGAAGAAGGAGAAAGTCCAGTCGTCCAGCACACTCCCCCTGAGCCGGGTCGGCCGCTCTGTTCCCGGCAGGTAAGAGCCGGACGACTGCGGTTGAGGACCACTGATCAATGGCATGAAGGCTGCGGGAGTGTGCATCACCCGCCCGGCCAACGTGCCGTCGTCGAGCTTGGTGAGCCGCGCCACCATGCCACCGGCGAGAGTGCCCTTGAGCGGAGTCACCAGCAGCCCTCCTGTCCGCAGTTGGCCGATCCAGGCCGGGGGGATGCGCCAGACGGAGCAGGTCGCGATGATCCGTTCGTAGGGAGCGGATCCGGCCACCCCCAACGCGCCATCGCCCAGAGCCACGGTCGGCCCCGGGCCCGGGGCCAGCGTTGCGCGGAGCCGTTCTCTGGCGGTGTCGACGAGGGTGGCCGAACGGTCGATGGTGGTCACGAGGTGTGGCTCAGTCATCCGGGACAGCAGAGCGGCGTTGTAACCCGAACCCGTACCGATCTCCAGAACCCGGGACCCCCGTACGACATCGAGGGCGTCCAGCATGTCCGCCATCAGGCTCGGAGCGGTGGACGAAGACGTCGGCACGCCCCGCAAGCCGGCCGGGTCCGCCTCCTCCGCGTGGACCCCGTCCACCTCCGTGATCAGGGAATCGTCCGCGTATACGGCCCGCAGCCACGCTTCGTCATCCGACATCAGCCATGGTACGAACCGTTCCCCTTCCCGGCGGTAGAAGGCCGGAACGAACGCATGCCTGGGGACATTCAGAAATGCTTCCAGCAGTGCGCTGGAAAGGACCGTCCCGCTGCGCTCCATCTGACGGGCAAGGCCCACCCGGGCCTCGGACAGCGCCTGTGTCATGCATGCGTTCCTTCCAGATAGTCCGCGATCGCCGCCGTGATCGGCAATCCCGTCGCGATCTCGATGAACCCGTACTGGCCGGACGGGTTCACTTCAAGGAACACCCACTGACCCTCCGGAGTCACGACGAAGTCGAACGCGCCGTACGGGAGTCCCAGCACGGCCAGCATCCGGAGCACTCCGTCCGCCACCGCTGGCGGTGGTTGCGTGACCCGGTAGGTGTGAGATGCGTAGTCGCTTCGCCAGTCGATGCGGCCACGGTCGGAACCGGAGTGGATTTCGGCGGCGAACATCCGTTCACCGACCACGGTCAGCCGTACCTCGTACGCTTTCGGCACCCACTCCTGAAAGAGATGAGCCGTGGTCGCGATGTCGGGATGCGGCAGATCAGCGGGGTCCACCATGCTGGTGAACACAGCAGCGGGCCGACCGTTCCTGGTGCCACGCATGGGGTGGAAGGGCTTGTAGACGAGGCGGCCAGGGATGCACGCCGCGAAGTCCCGCGCGGCCACCGGATCGTTGGTGATGAGGGTCCGGGGTACGGACAGGGCCGACTCGGCAGCAACCCGGAGCTGCAGGGGCTTGGACTCGGCATCCGCGGCTTTGCCCGGTGGCGACAACCAGCGGCACGGAAGGGCAGCCAGAAGTCCTCCGAAGCCGAGCCGAGCCTCGCGTTCGGCGATCCTGCGGATGTCCGGGGCCATGTCGTCGGCCACGCGGGGACGGCCGGGGCGGCGGTAATAGACCGAGTGCACATCGTTGAGGTGAAGCGTGCGATGCGCTGACCGCAGAGTGCCGCCCCAGCCGCTCGCGCCGAGGGCGGCACCCAGTCTCAGTCCCAAGGGGAAATCGGCGACATCCGCCCGGAACACGGGGACGGCCCGGCGGTTCAGTTCCTCGACGGCCAGATCAACGGTGGGGTCGAAGCGGTCCGCCAACACCAGCACGGTTCCGGCTGAGGACATCAGTCGTCACTCGGCCCGGGGTCGTCCTTGGCGTCCAACTGCTCGGGGTTGGTGTCCGTGGCTTCCGTTGTGTAGTAGGTCATCGGCGGATTCTTGGTCATGAAGACCCCGGGCGGGAGGCTGTCATAGGTGCTGGTCTGGGTCTGCTCGTCGTAGGAGATCCGGCTGGGGAGGACGCCTCCCGTCGCAGCGACCTCCGTGAAGAACCGGCAGGCGAACGGTTTGGGCCCAGCCGCCGAACCCGGCTCCCGCACTGCGGGGGCCGCGCCGGCCTGCAAGGGGAAGCGTGCTTCGGGTCGGTCCAGCAGTCCCGGATCGATCGCGACGGTTGTGGTGGCCGAGGTTGAGGGCACGGTTCGAGGTCCCTTCGGTCGAGGCCGCAGGCCATCTGAGGAAGTGAGTTCGATGGGACGCGACTTGTAGTGACTCGTTGTGACGCTAGCGCGACAGGGGTGCGCGTCGCAATAGTGTTCCTGAGCGTCGGCTAATTTTTCTCCTCACGCGTCAGGGCATGCCAAAGGCCCCATGCTCGGCGGCAGGGGGCCAAGTGCGGTGCTATGAGATCAAAGGATCGAATGCGCCACGTTTGACTCCATCGAGAAGGGTGGCGAGTCTCGCGTGATCAGTTTCGACGATCGCCTCTGGGGAGTCGCTCTCGCGCATCAGGAAGGAGCCGTTGACTGTGGCAATTTCTATACAGTTGGCTTGCTCTGTCGAGTAAGAAGACTTCTGCCACTGGACGTCCGACATATCCACGCTTTCACACGCTGCGCATGATTTCCAGGATGAGATCACGCGACTGCTCGGGGTTCATTGCTAGCTCTTCCGTTCGATTAAGAATAGCGCGGTAGTTGTCCAGGTGGGTCTCGGCATCGAGCATGACCGAGCCGTGGCCGGCATCCAGTTGCACGGTGTCCAGGCGGGGAACCGCGCCACCTGCATAGAGCATCGAGTTTCCCGCGTTGGGGAAGCCGCCGGCCGAGAACGGGATCGTTCGAACGGTGATGTTCTGCCGTTCCGATGCCTCAGCGAGGTGGGTGAGCTGTGCTCTGGCGACCTTGCGGCCGCCGAACTGCATGCGCAGAGCAGCTTCGTGGACAAGGAATACGCACTGTGGGGCCTGCTCCCTGTCAAGTATGTCGCGACGCTTCATGCGGTGTGAGAGGCGGCGTCGCAGTTCTGCGGGTGTCAGCTCGGGGACTGCGGTTGCGAAGACGGATTTGGCGTGCTCCTCGGTCTGCAGCAGGCCAGGCATGTGCATGGTGACAACGGAGTGCAGCGTCGTCGCGTGGTACTCCAGTTCTGCCAAGTCGAGCCAGTAGGCCGGGAGATCTTCTCGATACTCCTCCCACCAGCCCTTGGTCCGGTCGGCAGCCATGGCGGCGAGCGCTTCGATGTACTGCTCGTCCGCGCAGCCGAGGATACGCGCGAAAGCGCGGACTCGGTCCGGGCTCACCCCGAAGCGCCCGGCCTCCGTGTTGCTGATCCGGGCGCGATCGATCCCGAGCTGGGTGGCGGCTTCGCTGCTGCTCAGTCCGGCACGCTCTCGCAACTTGCGGAGTTCGGAGCCAAGGCGCTGTTGCCGGGCTGTCGGTGTTGACCTTGGGGGCACGACGCCTCCTTTGCTCGGGGTTGTGATGTAGAGGATCGCATGAGCCTTGCGCCGTATCAATTCTTAATTGTGCCGGTAGCAATTGTGTCTACTATCCTCTACAGTCCTTCCTGTGAGTTGAGCCACTCGACTGGAGGAACTGACGCATGTTCACGTCAGCAGCACCGGTGCAGAACTACTGCCTCACCGCTCCCAACCTCGCCACCACACCGCGCCTCGCGCGGCGGCACGTGGCGTACTTGCTGGAGCACACGGGGCACCGAGAACTGGTGGACACTGCCCAGCTGTTGGTGTCCGAAGCGGTCACCAATGTGTTCCAGCACACCCGCGTGCCCCGGTTGGCCGTGCGGACCACGGTTCGGGTGGATCGGGTGCTGATCCGGGTGCAGGACTCTTCCCCACGGCCGTTCCCCGCTCCGCGAGCCGTGGGGACGGAGGACGAGCGCGGGCGGGGGCTGGCCCTGCTGGAGATGCTCGCCGCCGCATGGGGCGTGACATGGCATGGAGTGCCGAAACCGGAGGGGAAGAGCGTGTGGTTCGAACTGCGGATGGGGGAGGAATGACAGTCCAGGCTCTGCTGTTGCTGATGGGGGGCGGAGCGGGCGTGCTGGTGGTTCTCGCCTTCCTGGCCGGTCTGCACATCGCTGCGGAACGAGGGATGACGCCTCCGCCGGTCACCTCGCCCGGTACGACGTACACCTGCAACTGCTGGCTGTACCCCACCAGGGTGACCGTGGTACCGCTGCACGGGGAGTCGGAACAGCCAGGACCCGGTTGTTGATCGCGGCCAATACGTCTCAGCAGTGAGTGACCATGCGTGGGGACCGCGCAGCTGCCATCGCCGTCACCGCGCGGCGGGCAGCGTCAGCGCATATTCCGGCGCCGCTGCCCACGAAAGCCCTCACAACCGGCCGTGCGCCGCCTCCTCGTGGGTGACGACATAGACATCGATGTACTCCCCCGAGCCCTCCACGATCGACGTGCCCACCCCCTTGCCCGCCACCAGCGACCTCATCCGGCCCCGGCGGCTGGCGCCGATCACGATCTGGGTGGCGTTCGCCCCGCGCGCGAACTCCAGGACCGCCGCCGCCACATCGTCCGCCGTCACCAGCTCGAACGCGCCGCCCAGCCGCTCCGTCAGCGCCCGCTGCCGCTCCAGCTCCGCGCTCGGCGCCTCGGCCAGCCCGTCGCCCCGGCGCACATGCAGCGCCAGGAACTCCCCGCCCGCGCCGCGCGCCGCGATGCGGTGGCCCCGCCGGATCAGCGTCATGCCCTCCGGGCCGCCCGACAGGGCGACCAGCACCCGCTCCCGCGTCGCCCACGGCGCCCGGATGCCCTGCTCGCCCCGGTACCGCTGAAGCGCCTCCTCCACCCGGTCCGCCACCCACAGCAGCGCCAGTTCGCGCAGCGCGGTGAGGTTGCCCTCCCGGAAGTAGTGGGTCAGCGCCTCCTGCACCTTCCGCGGCGGATAGATGTCGCCGTACTCCATGCGGCGGCGCAGCGCCTGCGCCGACAGATCCACCAGCTCGATCTGGTCGGCCCGGCGCACCACCTCGTCCGGGACCGTCTCGCGCTGCGTCACCCCGGTGATGTGCTCGACCGTCTCGTTGAGGGACTCCAGATGCTGGATGTTGAGCGTGGACACCACATGGATCCCGGCGTCCAGCAGTTCCCCGATGTCCTGCCAGCGCTTCTCGTGGCGGCTGCCGGGCACGTTGGTGTGCGCGAGCTCGTCCACCAGCGCCACCTCGGGGCGGCGGGCCAGCACCGCGTCCAGGTCCATCTCCGTGAAGGTGACGCCCCGGTGGGTCAGCTCCCGGCGCGGCACTGTCTCCAGGCCCTCCGCCATCCGCCGGGTCGGCTCCCGGCCGTGGTCCTCCATGAAGCCGATGACCACGTCCCCGCCCAGCGCCGCCCGCCGCCGGCCGTCCGCGAGCATGTCGTAGGTCTTGCCGACGCCGGGCGCCGCGCCCAGGAAGACCCGCAGGGTGCCTCGTGCCATGCCCGCCTCACTCCGCCCGTGCGGCGGCCAGCGCCGCGTTCAGTTCGAGGACGTTCACCCGCTCCTGGCCCAGGAAACCGAGGGCGCGGCCGGTGGTGTGGGCGTCCACCAGCTCCCGTACCCGCCGCGCGTCCAGGCCGCGGGCCCGCGCCACCCGGGTCACCTGGAGGTGCGCGTACGCGGGCGAGATGTGCGGATCGAGCCCGCTGGCGGAGGAGGTGAGCGCGTCGGCGGGGACGGTGTCCGCCGGTACGCCCTCGGTGCGCGCCACCGCCGTACGGCGCAGCCGCACTTCCGCCAGCAGCCGGCTGCTGTCCGGGCCCAGGTCGCTGCCGCCGGTGGCCAGCGGGTCGTACGCGCCGGGGCGCGGGTGGAACCACAGCGGTCCGGTGAACTCCTGGCCGATCAGCGAGGATCCCACCACCCGGCCGTCCACCCGCAGCAGCGAGCCGTCCGCCCGGCCCGGGAACGCGGTCCGGGCCACGCCCCAGATCAGCAGCGGGTAGAGCAGACCGCACAGCACGGTCATCAGCAGCAGGATCCGCAGCCCTGCCGCCGCCTGGCGGGCGACGCCGGCGAACACGCTTGTCAGCCTCCCAGACCCGGCAGCGGTGAGATGAGCAGATCGATCAGCTTGATGCCGGCGAACGGGGTGATCAGCCCGCCCACCCCGTACAGCGCCAGATTGCGGCGCAGCAGCCGGGACGCGCCGGCCGGCCGGTAGCGGACGCCGCGCAGCGCCAGCGGGATGAGCGCCACGATGATCAGCGCGTTGAAGACGACCGCCGACAGGATGGCGGACTCGGGGGAGTGCAGCCCCATGACGTTGAGGTGCCGCAGCCCGGGGTAGAGGCCGGTGAACATCGCCGGGATGATCGCGAAGTACTTGGCCACGTCGTTGGCGAGGGAGAAGGTGGTGAGCGCGCCCCGGGTGATGAGGAGCTGTTTGCCGATCTCCACGATCTCGATGAGCTTGGTGGGGTTGGAGTCCAGGTCCACCATGTTCCCGGCCTCCTTGGCGGCGTTGGTGCCCGCGTTCATCGCCACGCCCACGTCCGCCTGGGCCAGCGCCGGGGCGTCGTTGGTGCCGTCGCCGGTCATCGCCACCAGCCGGCCGTCGGACTGCTCCTGCCGGATCAGCCGCATCTTGTCCTCCGGCGTGGCCTCGGCCAGGAAGTGGTCGACACCCGCCTCATGGGCGATGGCGGCGGCGGTGGCCGGGTTGTCGCCGGTGATCATCACGGTGCGGATGCCCATCCGGCGCAGCTCCGCGAACCGCTTGCGGATCCCGGCCTTGATGATGTCCTTGAGCCGGACCACGCCGAGTACGCGGGCGGGCTGCCCCGGCGCGCAGGCGGCGACCACCAGCGGGGTGCCGCCGGAGGCGCTGATGGCGTCCACCAGCGGGCCGACCTCGGTGAGCGAGGTGCCGCCGGTCTCCCGCACCCAGGTGATGACGGCGGCGGCGGCGCCCTTGCGGACCTTCCGGCCGTCGTCCAGGTCCACGCCCGACATCCGGGTGTGCGCGGAGAAGGGCACGAACGCGGCGCCGGTGACCTGGCCCTCCTCGCGGGCGCGCAGCCCGTGCCGTTCCTTGGCGAGAACCACGATGGAGCGGCCCTCGGGGGTCTCGTCGGCGAGGGAGGCCAGCTGGGCGGCGTCCGCCAGCTCGGCCTCGGACACCCCGGGGACGGGGACGAACTCGGTCGCCTGCCGGTTGCCCAGGGTGATGGTGCCGGTCTTGTCCAGCAGCAGGGTGTCGACGTCCCCGGCCGCCTCCACGGCCCGCCCGGAGACGGCGAGCACATTGTGCTGGACCAGCCGGTCCATGCCGGCGATGCCGATGGCGGACAGCAGCGCGCCGATGGTGGTGGGGATGAGGCACACCAGCAGCGCCACCAGCACGATCACGGTCTGCTGGGCGCCGGAGTAGGCGGCGGCGGGCTGGAGCGCGGTGACGGCCAGCAGGAAGACGGTGGTGAGGGCGGCCAGCAGGATGGACAGCGCGATCTCGTTCGGGGTCTTCTGCCGGGTGGCGCCCTCCACCAGGGCGATCATCCGGTCCAGGAAGCTGTCGCCCGGTTTGGCGGTGATGCGCACGACGATGCGGTCCGACAGCACCTGGGTGCCGCCGGTCGCGGCGGAGCGGTCGCCGCCCGACTCGCGGATCACCGGGGCGGATTCGCCGGTGATGGCGGATTCGTCGACGCTGGCGATGCCCTCGACCACCTCGCCGTCCCCGGGCACCGTCTGCCCGGCCTCGACCACCACCAGGTCGCCGACGCGCAGCCGGACGCCCGGCACCTGTTCCTCGCGGCCGTCGCCGCCGGGCACCAGCCGCCGGGCGACCGTCTCGTGCTTGGCGCGGCGCAGCGCCGCCGCCTGGGCGCGGCCCCGGCCCTCGGCGACCGCCTCGGCGAGGTTGGCGAACAGGACGGTGAACCACAGCCACAGGGCGACGGCGACGGCGAAGAAGCCGGGGGAGGCGATGGCCAGGACGGTGGTCAGCAGGGCGCCGGTCCACACCACGAACATCACCGGGTTGCGGGCCATGTGGCGCGGGCCGAGCTTGCGCAGGGCGGCCGGGAGGGCGGACAGCAGCCGGCGCGGGCCGAACGCGCCGGGCGGGGCGCCGCCGCCGGGCGCGCTCATCGCAGTCCCTCCGCGAGCGGGCCGAGCGCGAGCACCGGGAAGAAGGTGAGCCCGGCGACCACCACGGTGACGGTGACCAGCAGCCCGGTGAACAGCGGGGTGTGGGCGGGCAGGGTGCCGGTGCCGGTGGGGGTGTGCTGCTGGGCGGCGAGCGATCCGGCGAGCCCCAGCACCAGCACCATCGGCAGGTAACGGCCGATCAGCATCGCGAGCCCCAGGCCGGTCTGCCAGAACACGGTGTCGGCACCGACACCCGCGAAGGCGCTGCCGTTGTTGTTGGCGGCGGAGGCGAACGCGTACAGCACCTCGCTCAGCCCGTGCGGCGGACCGGCCAGGAGGGTGGCGCGCGGCTCGGGGAAGCCGAGCGCGAGCCCGGTGCCGGCCAGCACCGTCACCGGCATGGCCAGCACGTACAGCGCCAGCAGGGTGATCTCCTTGGGCCGCAGCTTCTTGCCCAGGTACTCGGGGGTGCGGCCCACCATCAGCCCGGCCAGGAACACCGCCAGCATGGCCAGCACCAGCATCCCGTACAGGCCGGCGCCCACCCCGCCCGGCGCGACCTCGCCCAGCAGCATGGCGGCCAGCAGCGCACCGCCGCCCAGCGGGGTGAAGCTGTCGTGCCTCGCGTCGGTCGCCCCGGTGGAGGTGCCGGTCGTGGAGGCGGCGAACAGCGCCGAGTCCCACACCCCGAACCGCCACTCCTTGCCCTCGGTGGCCGCGCCGACCGCCTGCGGCACCTGTCCGCCGTGCGCGGCCTCGGCGGCGGTGACGGCGGCGAGCCCGGCGGCCCACAGCACGCCCATCGCGGCCAGTACCGCGAGGCCGTGCCGGGGCGAGCCGGTCATCCTCCCGAAGGCGCGGGGGAGGGCGGAGGGGATGAGCAGCAGCAGGAAGACCTGGAAGAAGTTGGTGAACGGGGTGGGGTTCTCGTACGGGTGGGCGGAGTTCGCCCCGTAGTAGCCGCCGCCGTTGCTGCCGAGCAGTTTGACGGCTTCCTGGGAGGCGACCGGGCCGCCGGTCAGTGCCTGGGTGCCGCCGCCGAGGGTGGTGATCTCGCGCACCGCGTGGAAGTTCTGCACCACCCCGCAGGCCGCGAGGACGACGGCGGCGAGCACCGCGAGCGGCAGCAGCACCCGTACCGTGCCGCGCACCAGGTCCACCCAGAAGTTGCCGAGCCGGTCGGTGCGGGAGCGGGTGAAGCCGCGGATCAGCGCCACCGCGACGGAGAGCCCCACGGCCGCCGCGAGCACGTTCTGGACGGCCAGCCCCGCCATCTGGACCAGCGGGCCCAGGGTGTTCTCGCCCGCGTACCACTGCCAGTCGGTGTTGCTGACGAAGGCGACGGCGGTGTTGAAGGCGCCCGAGGGGTGGACCCCGTCGTGGCCCTGGGCCAGCGGCAGTACGCCCTGGAGGCGCAGCAGGGCGTACAGGAGGAGTACGGAGACGGCGGAGAAGGCCAGCAGCGACAGCGCGTACGCCGTCCACCGCTGGTCGGCGCGCGGGTCGACGCGGGCGATCCGGTACAGCAGCCGCTCGGCGCCCAGATGCCGGTCGGAGGTGTAGACGCGGGCGAGGTGGTTGCCGAGCGGGACGTGGGCGAGGGCGAGCAGGAGCAGCAGCGCGCCGATGCCGAGCAGTCCGGCGCCGGCGTCCGGCATCAGAACCGCTCCGGGAAGACCAGCACCCACAGCAGATAGAGCAGCAGACCGCAGGAGGCGACGAGGCCGAGAACGTTCTCCCAGCTCACCGGCGGTCCACTCCCCTCACGATCAGCACCAGCACCGCGAAGAACCCGGTCGTCAGCGCGATAAAGGCCACGTCTGCCATCAGCGAAGTCTGCACAGCGGGCCGCGGGGGAGCGGGGCGCGCGCCGGATCAGCCGGGTGAACCACCCGATCGGGCCAGGGTGGTGGCGGCGAGGAAGTCGCCGAGGGCGGTGTTGAACGCCGACTCCTGTTCGAGGTTCGGCAGATGACCGGCCGCCTCGATGACGGTGAGCCGGGAGTCCGGGAGGTGGCGGTGCATCAGCTCGGCCTCGGCGACCGGGGTGAACGCGTCGTGCCGGCCGGCCACGATCAGGGTGGGCACGGTGATCCGGGGCAGAAGCGGCAGGTAGTCGGGGCGTTCGGCCCGGCCGCGCAGGGCCGCCGCCGCCCCGGCCGGGTCGGTGGTGTCCATCATGGCCAGCACGTGCCGGTTGACGTCGGGCCGGGTCTGGAGGGTGTCGCGGCAGACCATCTTCGGCAGCGTCTCGTCGGCGTACGCGGTCATGCCCTCGCGCAGCAGCCGGTCGGCGGTGGTGCGGCGCAGCCGGCGGGCGGCCTCGGTGTCGGCGCGCGCGCTCCCGGCGGCGAGGACGAGGGCGGTGACCCGTTCGGGGAAGAGCCGGTAGAACTCCAGGGCGATCTGGGCGCCCATGGACAGGCCGCCGACCGTGCAGCGCTCGACGCCGAGCCGGTCGAGGAGGGCGGCGAGGTCCCGGGCGAAGACGTCGAGGGTGGTGTGGTCGCCCGCGGGCGGGGTGTCCCCGTAGCCGCGCAGGTCGGGGACGATCACGCGGTGGCCGGCGGCGGCGAAGTGCTCGGTCTGCGGCTGCCACATCGTGCGGTTGAAGGGATGGCCGTGCACCAGCAGCAGGGGAGCACCGGTACCCCGGTCCTCGAATGCGGTGTTCCGCATGGGTCCTCCCGTTCGGGTCTTGACGGATCGAGGCTATCCGGAGCAATATCCGAGTGCAATAACGTCATTATTCTCGGTGCAATATGGGATGTGCATGGACGACTACCGGCTGATCGCCGACCGGATCGCCGCCGACATCAGCGAGGGCCGGCTGCGGCCCGGCGACCGGCTGCCCCCGCAGCGGCAGTTCGCCCGGCAGCACGCCATCGCCCCCTCCACCGCCGCCCGCGTCTACACCGAACTCGCCCGCCGCGGCCTCACCGTCGGCGAGGTCGGCCGCGGCACCTTCGTCCGCGCCACCCCGCCGCTCGCCCCCGGCACCTGGCTCACCGAACCCGCCGACCCCACCCCCGGCCGGATCGACCTCGGCATGAACCGCCCCGGCACCTCACCCGAACACGCCGCCCTGCTCGCCCGCGGCCTCAGCGGCCTGCTGCGCGCCGACGTCCTCACCGACGCCATGCGGCAGGTCGGCGCCCGCGGCACCCCGCAGGCCCGCGCCGCCGCCGCCACCGGCCTCGCCCGCGCCGGCTGGGCACCCGACCCCGCGCACACCCTGTTCACCGCCGGCGCCCGGCAGGCCATCGCCGCCGCTATCTCCGCCCTGGTGCCCCCCGGCGAACGGCTCGGCGTCGAACGCTTCACCTACCCGCCCGCCGCCGGGATCGCCGCCCGGCTCGGCGTCACCCTCGTCCCCCTCGACATGGACGACGACGGCGTCCACCCCGACGCCCTGCGTGCCACCCACCGGCGCACCCCGCTGCGCGCCGTCTACCTCCAGCCCACCCTGCACAACCCGCTCACCCTCACCATGCCCCCCGGGCGCCGCGCCGAGATCGCCGCCACCGTGCGCGACCTCGGCCTGCCGGTCATCGAGGACGCGGTGTTCTCCTTCCTCCGCGAGGAGGTACCGCCGCTCGCCGTGCTCGCGCCCGAGCAGACCGTCGTCGTGGAGAGCCTGTCCAAACGGATCTCGGCCGGCCTCACCGTCGGCTTCGCGCTCACCCCGCCCGCCCTGACCGAACGCGTCGCCACCGCCGTACGCACCGGCCCCTTCACCGCCGCCCCCTACGCGCTCGCCGCCGCCACCCGCTGGCTGACCGACGGCACGGCCGCCGAGATCGCCGCCGCCAAACGCGCCGAGGCCACCGCACGGCAGCGCATCGCCCGCGCCCGGCTGGCCGGCTTCTCCGTCCGCGCCGACGAGCGCTCCGACCACATGTGGTGGGAACTGCCCGCCCCCTGGCGGGCCGACACCTTCCTGGCCGCCGCCGCCCGGCGCGGCATCGCCCTCGCCCCGGCCGCCGCCTTCACCACCAGCCCGGCCCACGCCCCGCACGCGGTGCGCATCGCCCTGGCCACCCCGCCGCACGACGTCCTGGCCGCCGCCCTGACCACCCTCGCCGAACTCGCCCGCTCCCGCCCCGAGGAGGCCCGCGAACTGGAGTGACCCGCCACGACACGCCCCGGCCCGGGGTGCCGGGGCCGGGCCCGTCCATCGCCCAGGATGGCGCCACACCGCCGGTCACCGGGCGACCGGCGGGCCCGCGAGGAAGAAGGACATCCGCCATGGCACCGGCAGTGAGCACCCGCCCGCGGTGAACACCGCACCGGAGCGCAATCCGTACGCCGATCTGCTGCGGATCACGGCCGTCGGCTTCGTCGTCACCGGCCACTGGCTGCTCACCTCCATCAGCGACCACGGCGGCCGGCTGCACGGCGAGGACGTGGTGAGCGCCCTGCCCTGGACCCAGTGGCTCACCCTCTTCTTCCAGGTGATGCCGCTGATCTTCCTGGCCGGCGGCTACGCCAACGCCGGCTCCTGGGCCCGGCACCACGCCGCCGGCGCACCGTGGGCCGGCTGGCTCGCCGACCGGGCCAGGCGGCTGCTCGTCCCCACCACCGTCTACATCGCCGTCGCCGTCCTCGCGGTCGTGGTGTGCGTGGCCGCCGGAGTACCCGCCGCCATCCGGGACGAACTGTTCTGGGCCGCGGCCCTCCACCTGTGGTTCCTGCCGACGTACCTGGCGCTCCTCGCGCTCACCCCCGCCCTCACCAGGGGCTGGCGCCGCCTGCGATGGGGGCTGCCCCTGGCGTTCGCCGCGCTCACCGCCGTCGTCGACGTGTTCGTGCTCGGCCCGCGCCTGCCGCTGGTCGGCTGGTCCAACTACCTGTGGGTGTGGGGCGGCCTGTACCTGCTCGGCTTCGCCTGGCGCGACGGCGCCTTCACCCGGGCCCGCGCGCTGTGGCTGGCCGCCGCCGGGGCCGTGGCGTGGACGCTGCTCGTCCTGCCGGGACCGTTCCCGGTCAGCACCATCGGGGTCCCCGGTGCCCGCGTCCAGAACGCCTCCCCGCCCTCCATCGCCCTGGTCGCCTACTCCGCCGTCCTCATCGGCCTCGTCCTCGCCGCCGAGGCCACGGTCCGCCGCCGGATGCGCCACCCGCGCCGCGTCACCGCCGCCAACGCCGCCGCCATGCCGCTCTACCTGTGGCACATGGCCCCCGCCCTCGCCGTCGCCGCCATCGCCTACCCCACCGGCCTGCTGCCGTTCACCCCGATCGGCTCCGGCGGCTGGTGGCTGCTGCGCCCGGTGTGGGTCCTGATCTGCGCCGCGCTGCTCATCCCGCTCGTCCTGGCGATGGCCCGGCTGCCGCGCCCGCCCGCCCACCCCTCCCGCCGCACCTGGACCCCCGGGCCCCGGATCGTCCTGGTGGCCGCCCTGGCCGCCGTCTGCTTCGCCCTCGCCCACCTCGCCCTGCACGGCTTCGCCCCCGGCGGCCGGCTCTCCACCGTCCCGCTGCTGTGCTACGCGGTGGGCACCGCCCTTCTGCTGGGCGTCTCCACCGCACCCCGGACGAGTGGCGCGGACGGCCATTCGGCGGCCCGGCAGTGCCCGGAGCCCGGCCACGGCGTTGACTGACGGTGTGACCACGGGGACGAACACCACCACGCAGGTACGCGCCGCACTGGAACGCCGCTTCGGCCACCGCGCCGGGCGCGGGCGCGGCGACGAACTCGACCGGATGAACCGGCACGCCGTCCTCGGCGGCGGCAAACTGCTGCGCCCCCTGGTGCTGCTGGAGTTCGGCGCCGCCTGCGGCACCCCCGCCGCCCCGCTGCTGGGCGCCGCCGAAGCGGTCGAGGTGCTGCACTCCGCCTCCCTGGTGCACGACGACATCATCGACGGCGACGACCTGCGGCGCGGCCGGCCCGCCCTGCACCGGGCCTACGGCACCGAGCGGGCGCTGGTCACCGGCGACGCGCTGTTCTTCATGGCCTTCAGCGCGCTCACCGGCTGCGTACGGGCCGGGGTGCCTGCCGAGGCGGTGGTGCGGGCCTGCGCCATGGTCGCCGACACCGGCGAGGAGATCTCCCGGGGCGTACTGCGCGAACTCGCGCTCAGCGGCGACTGGGAACTGCCCCCGGGCGAGGGCCTGCGGATGGCCGGTCAGAAGACCGGGGCCCTGCTGGCCCTCGCGGCGGGCATCGGCGTCGTCCTCGGCGGCGGCGACGCCCCCCGGCTGACGGCCGCCACCGCCTACGGGCACGCCCTCGGCATCGCCTTCCAGCTCCGCGACGACCTGCTGCCCTGGACCACCACCGAGGCCGTCGCGGGCAAACCGGCCGCCAGCGATCTGCGCAACCGGCGCGCCGCCATGCCGCTGCTGCTCGCCTGGCAGTACGCCACCCCCGCCGAACGCGCCCGGCTCACCGCCCTCACCGCGGACGCCCCGCTGCTCACCGACGACGAACTGCTGGCCGGCGCCTCCCCGGTGCTGCACCGCACCGACGCGCTCGCCCGCACCAGGGAACTCGCCCGCGCCCACGCCACCGCCGCCAAGTACGCCCTCACCGGCGGCTTCCCGCCCTGCCCGCACCGCGACCGGCTGCTGGCGCTGGCCGACTGGTCGCTCAGCCGCGAGAGCTGACCGCCCCCACGGCCCGGCGCCCGGCACGGGCTCCCCGCCCGCCCCGGGACAACAGCCGGGTCGGCCGGGCGCTCGGCCGGAAGCAGCGGCGGCCGCCCACCGGGCAGCCGCGGCGGCTCCGGGCCCGCGGCGCGGCGCGGACCGCCCGCCCGGGCCTCCCCGCGCACACCGTCACCGGCTGCCGGAGCGGCCGGGCACCCGGCCCGGAGCGCTGACCGCCGCCACCAGACAGCCGGGCAGCCCGAACCGGACCCGCAGCCGCAGCGGCTCCGGGCCCGCCGTCGCGGCCAGCACGCGCAGCGCCGCCGGACCGTACGCCTTGCGCAGACTGATCAGCCCGTCGTGCACATGGGCCCGCCCGCCGGTGAGGAACATGAGCGGCACCGCCGGGACGCACAGCAGCGGGCTGCGCCACGCGTCGATCAGCAGCAGCGTGCCCGCCACCCGGGTGCCCTCCCGCAGTACCGCCCGCACCTGGTCCGCCGGGAGATGGTGCAGCGACGCCGCGAACACCGCCACGTCGAACGCCCGGTCCGGCGCGTCCACCGCCGTCGCGTCCAGCCACCGCACCGTTGCCCGCGGATGCGCCCCCAGCGGCCCGGCCCGCAGCGCGGCCACCGTGCCCGCGTCGACATCGCTCACCGTGACCCGCGCCGCCGGATGCCGCTCCAGCACCCGCCGCGACAGACCGCCGCCTCCCGCGCCCAGTTCCAGCACCCGGGGAGCGGGCGCCCCGCCGGCGTGGGCCAGCGTCCAGCGCGCGAACCGGTCGTAGCCGCCGGTCAGCCGGTGCAGCCGGTCGAGCCCGCGCCGTACCCGGGCGGCCTCGCGCGGGGTGTCGGGGCGGTCCAGGTACTCGGGCCGGTCGGTCTCGTACCACCGGTCCAGACGCGAGGCGTCCGGGCCGCCGCGCGGCATCGCCGCCGTCATGCGGGACGCGCCGAGGCGAGCAGCAGCACCACCAGCACCAGGACCGGGTACAGGCTGGCCCGGTTGAACACCGTGAGCGCCGTCTCCGGGCGCGGGTCGCGGCGCAGCGCGAGGCCCGGCATCAGCAGCGCCCAGCCGCCCGCGAGCAGGGTGCCGACCACGCCGATGGCCCGGAACGAGGACCAGTCGGCGATCATCAGCGCCACCCCGGCGGCGAAGGTGAAGAGCAGGAAGACGTACACCAGCCGCCCGGCCCCCCGGGGCCCGCGCACCACGGGGACGGTGCGGACGCCCAGATGGACGTCCTCCTCCACGTCCGCCCAGTCGTTCACCAGGTTCCGGCCGCCGATCTCCCAGGCCGCCAGCCAGGCGAAGAACAGCAGCAGGCGCGGCCAGTCGACGCCGCCCTCCGGCGGCGCCACCGCGAACCAGCCGGCGCAGCCCCCCAGTCCCACGCTGAGCCCGGTCAGCCAGAACTTGTGCGAGGTGACGGTGGCCAGCAGGCAGTACCCCACCTGGAGCAGCGCGGCCGTCACGAACAGCACCGCGCACAGCCAGTGCAGCCAGGCCGCCAGCACCAGCGCCAGCCCACTGAGCGTCACCACCCAGGTCAGGCCCGCGCGGTAGCTGAGCCGGCCCTGGGCGAGCGGGTGCCGGACGCCCGCGCTGTCGATGTCGAAGCCGTCGTACGGCCGCAGGTGCGCGAAGCGCCGACGGTCGAGGCGGGCGTCCAGCAGGTCGTTGGCCGCGAACAGCGCGAAGTACCCGGCGAACGCCGCGACCAGCGCCACCGCGAGCCGGTCGAGCGCCGGACCCCTCACCGCGATCAGCGCGCCGACCAGCGGCTGCGCCACCGAGAGCGTGGCCTGGGTGCCGCGGGAGAAGCCGTACAGGGCCCGCACCCGGTCGCGTACCCGGTCAGCCGGCACGGGGATCGCCATCAGGACCTCCACTGAGCTTCGTCGGTCTCCTCGGATGTGCCCGTGAACTCGCGGGCGAATGCCGTCGCGTGCGGCCCCGGCTCGGTCAGCAGCCGCAGGTCGGGCAGAGCCTCCCGCGGTGGCCGGTGCAGCAGCCGCAGCAGCCGCTCGGAGAACTCCTGGGCGCGGTGGACGGCGGCCAGCCGGCGCCGCCCGTAGCCGTCGAGCCCGCCGTGCAGCATCGAGTCGGCCAGGTCGGCGGCGTCGGCGATGGCCAGGTTCATGCCCTTGGCGCCGGAGGGGGTCAGCACATGGGCGGCGTCCCCGGCCAGGAAGAGCCGGCCGTGCCGGAAGGGGCGGGTGATGCGGCTGTGCATGCGCAGCATCCGCACCTCGTGCAGGGCGCCGAGGCCGACCTCGGCCAGCGGCAGCCGCAGCGCGAGTTCGGCGCGCACCCGGGGGCCCGGCCAGTCGGCGGGGGTGTCGCCGGCCGCGCACTGGAGGTAGAAGCGGCCGATGGCGGGGGTGCGCGGCATCATCCCGGCGAACCCGCGTTCGTGCAGCGCGTACAGCACCCCGCCGACCGGCCGGGCGACCTCGGCGAGCACCGCGACCCACTCGTAGGGGTAACGGCGGGTCACCTCGCGGCGCAGCGCGGCGGGCAGCGCGGCCCGGCTGACGCCGCGCGCGCCGTCGCAGCCGACGACGTACTCGCAGTCGAGTTCCAGGCCGTCGCAGCGGATGCGGTGCGGCTCCTCCACGGCCAGCACCGGGACGCCGAACCGGGGCGGGCGCCCGGCCGACTCCAGGGCGGCGATGAGGTCGCGCACCAGCCAGTGCTGCGGGTACACCCAGTGCTCGGCGCCGCCGAGCGCCGCGTAGTCCATCCGCATCCGGTGCCCGGCGCACAGGAACTCGCACCAGCCGTGCCGGGTGCCCTCGGCGAGCAGCCGGCCGGCGAGTCCGTGGCGGCGCAGGTGGGCGACGGTACGTTCCTCCAGCAGACCGGCCCGGGCCCGCGCCTCGACGCGGGCCCGGGAGTGGCGTTCCAGGACGAGGCAGTCGACGCCGGCCCGGCCCAGGGCGTGGGCGAGCACCAGACCGGCGGGCCCGGCGCCGATGATGCCCACCTGGGTGCGCAGCCGGCGCATCAGGGGGACACCACGGCGGGGTGGAAGAGTTCGTTGACCAGCGCCAGCGGGGTGTCGCCGTGCCACAGCAGATAGGTCTTGTAGCAGGCGGGCCGGCCGCTGGGCCAGGGGCGGCGGCCGGCGTCCAGGACGGTGCGCCGGTGGCCGGTCCCGGCGTCCTGGAGGGCGGCGCCGAGCGGGCGCCGGCCGTCGGTGAGGGCGGACCGGATGCCGGGGTCCCCCTCGTCCCTGGCGACGACTTGGTTGACCGACAGCCAGCGGCCGTCGGGCCCGGTGAGCGCGGAGCGCCGGGTCAGCAGCTGACGGCCGGGGCCGACCGCGAGCAGGGCGGGCACCGCGCGGCCGGCCCGGGCGGCGGGCAGCAGGCCGTGTCCCAGCACGCGGACCCGGGGCGGGGCGCCGGTGAGCGCCCGGAGCGCGGTGGTGGTCAGGCCCTCGCTGCTGAGCAGCATCCTGGTCAGCGGCGAGGAGAAGCCGGCGATCCGCTCGGCCACCGTGTCGCCGGTGCCGTCGACGTCGAAGACCTCCGCGTCGATGTCCACGTTCCGCCCACCGGCATCGCTCCTCACCCTCGCGCGGTTCACCAGAAGCTCAACGCGGCGGGCACCGGGAGGTCACGGAGGATCCCCCGCATGTACGACGGGAAGCGGACGCTTTGCGCTGTTACGGTCAAACGGCGCACAACGCTGTGGAGGACCGTCCGCCATGACCGATGGTGACCGGAGCGGCACCGACGAGGGGGCCGTCGACGACAGCCGGACGCCGCCGCGGGTGGGCTGGCTGTGGTGGCTGCTGGCCGCCGCCGTGATCATCGCCGCGCTCGTCCTGGCGGCCTCGCGCCGCGACGAGCTGGACCAGGCGTTCGGGCAGTTGTCCCGGGTGAACCCGGTGAAGGTGTCGCTGGCGCTGGCCTGCCAGGCCGGTGCGCTGTGGTGTCTGGCGCTGGTGCAGCGCTGGCTGCTGCTGACCGGCGGGCTGCGGATGGGGCGGGGGTCGCTGTTCTCGCTGATCCTGGCCTCGAACGCGGTGTCGGGCGCGCTGCCGGGCGGGGCCGCGTTCTCGGCCGCCTGGCTCTACCGGGAACTGCACCGGCGCGGGGCGAGCAAGGCACTGGCCGCCGCCTCGCTGCTGATCGCGGGCGCCCTGTCGGCGCTCGGCCTGATCGTGGTGCTGGCCGCCGGGGTGCTGACGGCGGGGGCCCGGGGGCCGGGGGCGGTGCTGGGCCGGATCGGTCTGGTGCTGGCGCTGCTCGCGCTGCTGGTGCTGCTGCTGTCCAGGTCGGCGGCGGTCCAGAACGGGGCGCGCGGGGTGGCGCGGCGGGCCGCCGCCAGGTACCGGTGGGTGCGGGAGGGGTTCGCGGCGCTGCGCCGGCTGCTGGCGCAGGCCAGGACCATCCAGCCGGGGCTGCGGCCCTGGCTGCGGCCGTACGCGTACGCGCAGTTCAACTGGCTGCTGGACGCGGCCTGTCTGGTGGCCTCGCTGTGGGCGCTGGGCATCTCGGTGCCCTGGCACGGGCTGCTGATCGCCTACGGGCTGACGCAGATTCCGGGCAGTCTGCGGCTGACGCCGGGCGGTATCGGGGTGGTGGAGGCGAGTATGGCGGGCCTGCTGGTGGTGTACGGCCTGAGCGCCGCCGACGCGCTGGCGGCCACCCTGCTGTACCGGATCTGGAGTTACTGGCTGCTCCAGCCGATCGGCTGGGGCTGCTGGCTGGCGCTGTCGCTGCACGGCAGGCGCCGGGAGCCGCCCGGGCCGGGGGAGTGAGGCGGGGCCGTCCGGGCGGGTCGTCAGGCAGGCGGAATACTCTGTTCGCATGAGTGAGCGAGGGATGCAGGAACTGGCTCTGCTGCTGCTGACGGCGCTGGCGAACGCGCCGCGGCACGGCTACGCGATCGCCCAGGAGGTGAAGGAGATCACCGGGGGCCGGGTGGTGCCCAGGACGGGGGCGCTGTACGGGGCGCTGGACCGGCTGCTGGCGGAGGGGCTGATCCGGGTGGAGCGCGAGGAGGTGGTGGACGGGCGGGCCCGTCGTACCTTCGCGCTGAGCGACGCGGGCCGGGAGCGGCTGGCGGTGGAGGCGGAGCGGATGGCGGCCACGGCGCGGGAGGCCAGGCGGCGGCTCGCGGCCGGCGGTGCGGTGCGGCCGGCATGACCGGCCGGCTGACGCGGCTGTACCCGGCCGGGTACCGGGCGGCGTACGGGGCGGAGATCGCCGCGACGCACCGGGAGCTGACGGCGGGTCTGGGGCGGGTGGCCCGGTGGCGGGCGGACGCGGAGCTGGCCGGGCACGCGGTGCGGGTGCGGCTGGGGCTGGACGCGGCGGCGCCGGGCGGGCGGCTGCTGGCGTGCGCGGCGCCGTTCGCGCTGGCGGCCGGGGCGGTGGTGGGCGCGCTGGAGATCACCCGCTGGTACACCGGGCTGGTCGTCTCACCGGCGCCCGCTTCCCTGCTGCTGATCACGCTGGACCCGGGGTGGGCGCTGCATCTGCTGTGCTCGCTGCTGCTGTGCGTGGGCGCGGTGGTGGCGCTGACCGGCCACCGGCGGGCGGGGGTGGCGGCGGTGGTCTGCGGCCAGCTGGGGACGGTGGCGCTGTGGCCGGTGGTGGGGGAGGTGCGCGGCGGGGGAGTGGTGGTGCCGGTGGTGGCGCTGCTGACGGCCCTGGTGGTGCCGGCCGCTCCGGGGGACCTGCCGCCGGAGCCGGACACCGTGGTGGCGGCCGGGGTGGTGGCGGGCGCCGGCTGGTTCCCGGTGGCCGCGGTGGGCACCGGCGGGTTCCCGGTGAGCACCGAGTACGGTGCCTGGCCGCTGCTGGTGCTGGCCGGTACGGCGCTGGTGCTGGCGGTGCGCCGGGGATCGCCGGGGCTGTACGAGGTGGCGGCGGTGCTGCCGGCGTCGCTGCCGCTGATCGGCCGGGCCTACCAGGACGCTTGGCAGGAGTGGCCGCCGGTGCTGGGGCTGTGGCTGGTGCTGCCGCTGGCGCTGGGGTGCGCCGCGCTGGTGCGGGGGGTGCGGGCCCGGCGGTTGCGATAGTCCGTTGAAGTGAATACTCTCGTGGGCGTTCCATCGTGAGCGCAGCCGCCCCGGGCCGGCCCGCCGCCCGAGCAGAGAGACCACCGCGTTGCCATTCACCCTCGCCCACCCCGCCGCCGTGCTGCCGCTGCTGCGCCCTCCGTTCGTCCCCGCCGCCCTGGTCGCCGGGGCGCTCGCCCCCGACGCCCCCTACTACCTGGCCGTCCTCGGCATCGCGGAGCGCGGCCCGCACCAGTGGTACGGGCCGCTCCTCAACCCCACCACCACCCACCACCCGCTGCTCGGCCTCGCCGCCGCCCTCCCCGCCGCCCTGGCGCTGTACCTCCTGCTGCGGCTGCTGCGCGCCCCCTTCCTGGCCCTGCTGCCCGCCCGGCCGCGCCCGCGCGGCCCGGCCGATCCCGTACCCGCCGGGGCGGGCGCCCGCGTGCGGTGGGCCGCCCTGCTGCTGCTCTCCGCCCTGCTCGGCATCGCCACCCACCTGCTGTGGGACGCGCTCACCCACGGGGACGGCTTCCTGGTGGACCGGGTGTCCCTGCTCGCGGCCGACACGGTCGGCGGTCTTCCGCTGTACCGGCTGCTCCAGATGCTCAGCACCCTCGCCGGCCTGGCACTGATCGGACGCCACCTGTGGCGCCACCACCGCGCGCGCCCGGCCGGAGGCGACCGTTCCGGCGTCCGCCCGCTGCCCCCGGCCCGGCGCCGCGCCGTTCTCGCGCTGCTCGCCCTGGCCACCGCGCTCGGCGTCGCCCAGGGGGCCCGCGCCGACCTCGACGCCTACCGGTACACCGTCGAGGTGGACTACGACCACCCCGTCACCCGTACCCACGACGACGGCAGCACCGAGACCACCTACCCCACCGCCACCGTCGCGGCGCCGTGGGGCACCTTCGCCGAGGCGGTCCTCACCGGGGCGGCCAAACGCGGCGGGGCGGCGCTCGGTACCGCCCTGGTGCTGTACGCCGGGGCGTGGCACACCGGGCGCCTGATCCACCGGCACCGCACCGGCCGGGACGGCGGCCCCCGCACCGGCCCGGCGGGCACGACCCACGCCACCGCCACCATGCCCTAGCCGCCCGGCCGCCCCCCCGGCACTCAGCGGCGGCCCGGCGCGAACCCCCGGTCCCGCCCGGCCGGGGCCCGCCGCGCCACCACGTCCGCCCCGCCCGCCCCGGCCCGCCCCGGGGCGCGGCGGGCGAACAGCCGGGCCGCCGCGCCCGGCGAGCCGATGACCGGCGACTGGGTGAGGATCGCCCGCTCCAGCTCCCGCAGCTCCCGGCCCGGCAGCGCGCCCAGTTCCTCCACCACCGCGCTGCGCGCCCGCCGGTACCGTTCCAGCGCGTCCGCCTGCCGCCCGCTCTGGTACAGCGCCAGCATCAGCTGCGCGCACAGCCGTTCCCTGGCCGGCTCGGCCGCCGTCACCACGCTCAGCTCGGCGGTCACCTCCGCGAGCCGCCCCAGCATCAGCTCGGCGGTGATCTTGTCGCTGAGCACCTCCCAGCGGCCCTCCTCCAGCGCGGTCAGCTCCGGCCAGGTCACCCCCGCCTCGATCAGATCCGCCAGCGCGTGGCCCCGCCACAGCGCCAGCGCCTCCTGGAGCAGCCGCGCCGCCGGCTCCCACGCCCCGGCCGCCAGCCGGGCCCGGCCGCGTTCCACCAGCCGCGCGTAGCGGGCCAGATCGAGCCGGTGCGGCGGGACGTGCAGCACATAGCCGTGCTCCCGGGCCGGTAACGAGCGCGGTACGGCCCGCTCCTGTCCGTCGTCGGCCGCCACCAGGGTGCGGCGCAGCCCGGAGACCGCGTTCTGGAGGATCTTGCGGGCGGTGGCCGGCTCGTTGTCGTCCCACAGCGCGTCGATGAGCCGGCGGGTGGTGACCGGCGTGTTCGCGTGGAGCAGCAGAAAACCGAGAACAGCCCGCTGCCGCACACCGCCGAGCGCCAGCCGTTCTCCGTCGTGCAGCACTTCCAGGGGGCCAAGCAAGTGGAATTCCACCGCGGATCCATCCCATCTCGGAGAACCGGCACACGTGGGGGAAGGGGGGCGACGCTGCCGAGCGGAAAGAGCGATCCGATCCGAAAGAAAGATGATCGCACGCGGTCCGGTACCGCTGAAGATCCGCCGCGCGGTCATCCACCGCCCACCGGCCGGTCATCCACCGCCCACCGCACGCACCGCGGCCGATGACCCGCCACAGAACGGCGAATGGGAGCCACTCAATACCGTCACTGTGCGGCACCCCCTGCGCCACCTCGACCACAGCACCCCGCCCCAGCCCTTGTTGACGCATAGGACGGTTACCTGACGATGGCGTACTCCACCGACGCGGACGAGATCTTCCCGACGCTGCAACAGATCGTGTCCGACACCCTGCGCGTACCGGCCGAGCAGGTGACCCGCGAATCCGCGCTCTCCGACCTCGGCATGGTCGAATCCATCAAACTCCTGCGCGTCGCCGGGAAGATCGAGCGGCGCTTCGACATCGAACTCGACGACAGCCTCTTCTTCCAGGGCGTCTCCATGGGCCGGCTCGTGGACGAGATCGCCGCCCAGCGCGCCGCGGCCGTCTCCGGGGAGGCCGCGTGACCACCACCACCACCCCGGAGCAAGCCGCCCCGCTGCCCACCACCGTCACCCTCCTCGACGGCCTGTTCACCTACGCGGCCGAACGCCACCCCCGGCAGCTCATCGGCAGCACCGACCCGGCCCGGGCCCTCCCCTTCGCCCGCCTGGAACACGACGGCCTCGCCCTCGCCGCCGCACTCCTCGAACGCGGCGCACGGCGCGGCACCCCCGTGGTCTTCCCCGCCGGGGACGCCGCCGACTTCTTCCCCGTCCTCAACGCCATCGTGTCCCTCGGCGCGATCGCCGTCCCCGTCTCCGCCCGCGCCGGCCGCAACCCGGCCTCCGCCGCCCGGCTGCGCCACATCGTCGAGGACTGCGAGGCCGCCCTCGTCCTCGCCGACGACGACGCCGTACCGGTCCTGCGCGATGTCCTGCCCGGCGTCCCCACCCGGCCGCTGACCGAACTCCTCACCGCCGCCCGCGCCGCGGGCCCGCCCGCCACCCCGCCCCCCGGCCTGCGCCCCGCCGACCGGGACCCGGGGGACCTCGCCCTCATCCAGTACACCTCGGGCAGCACCTCCCAGCCGCGCGGTGTCGCCCTCACCCACCGCAACGTGCTGGCCGCGCTGCGGATCATCCCGGCCGCGCTGCGCCCGCGCGCCACCGATGTGATCAGCCACTGGCTGCCGCTCTCCCACGACCTGGGCCTCTTCGGCACCCTGGCCGCGATGGGCTGCGGCATCCGCGTCTGCCTCTCCCAGCCGCGCGACTTCATCAAACAGCCCGACGCCTGGCTGGCCGCCTCCTGCGAGGCCGGCGCCACCATCCTGGTGGGGCCCGACTTCTTCTACCAGTACCTGGTCGAGGCCGTCCCGGCCGACGAGGTCACCCGCTACGACCTGTCCGGGGTGCGGATGGCGCTGAACGGCGCCGAGCCCATCGACCCGGCCGGACTCGACCTGTTCGCCCGGCACTTCGCCCCCGCCGGATTCCGGCGCGAGGCCCAGATCCCCTGCTACGGCCTGGCCGAGGCCACCCTCCCGGTCAGCTTCGACTCCCCGCTGCGGCCCCCCGCCGTCGACTGGGTGGACCGCGCCGCGCTCAACGACACGCTCAAGGCCGTCCCGGCCGGCACCGGCGGACGCGGCGTCGTCAACTGCGGCACCCCCGCACCCGGCGTCGAGGTCCGCGTCACCGCCGGAGGCGACGTGCTGCCCGAACGCTCGGTCGGCGAGATCGAGATCCGCGGCGAAGCCGTCACCGCCGGCTACTACCGCGAGACCGAACCGTCCGCCCGGCCCGGTGGCTGGCGCGGCACCGGCGACCTCGGCTACCTCGCCGACGGCTGCCTGCACATCACCGGCCGCAGCAAGGAAATCCTCATCCTCGCCGGACAGAACCACTACCCGCAGGACATCGAGGACGCCGTACGCGAGGCCCCCGGTCTCTTCCGCCGCTCCGCCGTCGCCGTCGTGCTGCCCGCCGACCCCGGCGCCGGACTGCCCGAGCGCATCGGCGTGTTCGCCGAGGTCGCCTCCGAAGGCCCGCACACCGACACCGTCACCGCCATCCGCCGCACCGCCGCCGAGGTCCTGGGCGGCGCCTCCGTGGACGTCGTCCTGCTGCCCGCCCTCGGCATCTCCCGCACCACCAGCGGCAAGTTCCAGCGGCTGCTCATGCGCAAGCGCCTCCTGGACGGCACCCTGGACAACGCCATCGCCCACATCACCGCCGCCGAGGTGCTGTCCGCGCCCGGTCCCGGCCGGGGAGGTGCGCCATCGCACGGCTGACCGCCCCCGGCCAGGACACCGCACTGCGGGCGGACACGCTCGCCGCGCACCTCGGCGACCCGCTGCGCCCGGACGGCCCGCTCACGTACGCCGCCTCGGTGCGCGACGACCACGCCGGACGGTTCCCGGCCGAAGCCCTCGACGCCCTGGACGCCTGGGGATACCGGGCCTTCCAGGTGCCCGGGGAGTACGGCGGCCGGCTCACCTCGCTGGAGGAGCTGAACGCCATCGGCCGGGTCGTCGCCGGCCGCGACCCGGCCGTCACCCTCCGCACCAGCTGCCGCTCGCGGGCCAGTTCCGGCTCGTCGGGGTCGTACAGATAGCCCAGCAGATGCAGGCCGATGCCGTCCATCCGGCAGGAGAACTCGGTGCCGGTGACCAGGGTCAGCCCGCGCGGCAGCGCGGCCAGCGCCTCGGCGTGGCCGGCGACCGTGTCGTGGTCGGTCAGCGCCACCACGTCGAGGCCGGCGCCGGCGGCGGCGCGCATCAGCGCGGCGGGGGAGTCCGTACCGTCGGACGCGGTGGAGTGCGTGTGCAGGTCGATGAGCACCCGCCCAGCCTACTCACCGCCCGGGACGGGCCGGGTCAGGATCCGCGGCGTGAGGGCGCCGCAGGGCAGCAGGTCGAACTCGGAGCCGGCGTCCCGCAGATCGGTCAGCAGCAGGTCGTCGTAGAGCAGCACCCCGGACGCCTGCGGCCACACCACCGCCCACAGCCAGATGCCCATCGCCTCCCCGGCGAACACCGCGCGGTCCTCGGGGGCGTCGCCGACCTGCCAAAGCGGGGTGGGGCGCCCGGCCGCCAGCATCTTGACCTGCGGCGGGTCGTCCGTGGCGAGGGAAGGGCCGGGGTCGGGCCCGGCCACGCCCGCGTACCGGGCGCCCAGTCCCACCGCCGGCTCCTCCGCTATCAGCAGCAGATCGCACGCCCCGCCCAGCGGCCCGGGGCCCGAGCAGGCGATCACCGAGGCCCGTCCCCCGCTGCGCTCGTCGCCCGCGGCGGCCACCCCGGTGAACAGCCAGCCCACCGGCAGGGGCCACGGCATCCACACGGGCACCTTGGTGCGGCCCACCACCACCGACAGCGCGTCCACGCTGGGCGGGATGATGGGCTGGAGCGGATGCACGGCGCCATGGGCGGAGCACTGCCAGGAGTCGGAGAAAAGCCCCGGAGGGCGCACCTTGCTCCCGCATTTCGGGCAACTGAATTCGCCCCTCATGTCACCCCACGGTCCCCGTGTCGCCCGGATCCGTCAAGAAGCGTCACCCGGACAGGGGTACGGCGGAGCGTTCCGGGTCGCGCAGGTCGGTGCCGTGTGCCAGCCAGGCGTCCCGCAGGGCCTCGGGGCCGCGGGCGCGCTGCCAGGCGGTCTCGGCCGGGGTCATGGGCAGCAGCGGGAAGAACCGCACCGGGTCGCGGGGTCCGGGAAGCGGCAGATCCGGCACCAGGCCGCCGCTCTCCGCGACCAGGACGGCGCTGAACGGGGCCCCGGGCCACAGGGGCTCGCCGAGGTCGAGGCAGGCGTCGGGACGGACCACCAGGCCCTCGACCTGCGGCGCGGCGGCGAGGACGGCCAGCGGGCGCAGCACCTGGTCGGTGGCGGGGTGGCCGGCGTGCACGGTGAGCAGCAGTTCGGCGCGCGGGCCGCGCAGCGGGTCGGCGACGGCGGCGGTCGGGTCGGTCATGGGG
>NZ_JBHWJL010000020.1:12626-35486 GCF_042731495.1 Streptomyces sp. NPDC059853 | reverse complement strand
GCCCAGGCGTCCTGCCTGGACGCCCCGGCCGACCCGCGGCGCGCGGACGCCCTGTTCACCCCCGAGGCCGTGCTCGGGCCGCTGTTCGGCCACGCCACCGGCCCGTTCGCGGACGACGACCCGGTCACCGCCGGGACCGCGGAAGCCTGCGCCGCCCTCGCCCGGCACACCGCCGACCCCGTGCTCACCGGCGCCGCCGGCGCGCTGCGCGCCGCGGGGGAGCGGGTGCGCGCCGAGGCGGCCGACGCACTCGACCCCCGCTCCCTGGCCGGACAGCAGTTCGCCGACCGCTACGCGCGGCTCTTCGCGGCCACCTGCGTGGCCCGCACCGCCCTGGCCGCCGGTGAGACGCCGCCCTGGCTCGGCCCCGGCCTGCTCGCGCTGCTGGAGCCCGGCCGCCGGATGCCGCGCGAACGGGCCGCCGCCCTGTGGGACGACGTCCTGGCCCACACCGCGACCGGAAGCGGGGCCCGGGCCGGGACCGGGACGGCGGAACACCCCCTCGTACCGGCGGCCCTCGCCCGGGGAGGGGAGGCCCGATGACGACCGTGGCCCCGGTCCGTGCGGCGGCGCGCTCCCTCGAAGCGCACCTCGCCGACCCGCACGACCCCGCCCTGCCCGGCAGCTTCCACCGCGCCCTGGCCGCCGACCGCGCGGCCGTCTTCCCCGCCGACCTGTGCCGCAGCGTCCAGGAGTGGGGCGTCGCCGACCTCCTCATCCCCGCCTCCTGCGGCGGCCGGCTGCGCGGTCTGGAGGAGGCGTTCGAACTGTGCCGGGTGCTCGCCCGGCGCGACCTCACCGCCGCGATCGCCCTCGGCAGCAATCTGCTGGCCGCCCTGCCCGTGTGGCTGCGCGGCAGCGCCGGCCAGCAGGCCGCCGTCGCCCGGCTGCTGCGCTCCGGCGGCTACCTCTCCTTCGCGCTCAGCGAGCGCGCGCACGGCGCCGACCTGGTCGCGGGCGCGACGACCGGCACCCGGGACGGCGACACCTGGCGGCTGGAGGGCGAGAAGTACCTCATCAACAACACCGGCCACGCCGGTGCCGCCACCATCACCGCCCGCACCGGCACCGGGCCCCGCGGCCTCACCCTCTTCCTGGCCGCACTGCCGGACGCGCCGGACCCGGGCGGTACGCCGGACGCTCCCGCGGACGGGTCCGGGAACGGCCCCGGCTGGCACCGGCTGCCCAAGGTCGCCACCCACGGCCTGCGCGGCAGCGCGATCGGCGGCCTGGCCCTGACCGGTCTCACCGTGCACCGCACCGACGCCGTCGGCCGGCCCGGCTCCGGCCTGGAAACCATCCTGGAGACCTTCCAGATCACCCGGGTCCTCGTCTCCGGCCTCGCCCTCGGCGCCCTCGACACCTGTCTGCGCCGCGCCCTCGGCTTCGCCCGCACCCGCCGGCTGTACGGCGGCCCCGTCCTCGCGCTCGAACCGGTCGCCCGCCGCCTCGTGGACGCCTTCGCCGACCTGCTGGTGGGCGAGACCGTGGCCGCCGGGGCCTGCCGGGCCGCGCACGACCGCCCCGGTCAGCTGCCGCTCCAGTCGCTGTGCGCCAAGTACCTGATCCCGCACCGCGCCACCGACGCGATCGAATCCCTCGGCGTCGTCCTGGGCGCCCGCTCCTACCTCACCGACCCCGCACTGGAGCCCGTCTTCGAGAAGATGCGCCGCGACTGCGCCGTCACCGGGCTCTTCGACGGCTCCGCCCCGGTGGTGCTCGGCGGCCTCGCCGACCAGCTCGCCCCGCTCGCCGAGGCCCGCGCGACCGGCCGGGTGGACACCCGGGGCCTGCCCGCCCTCTTCGCCCCCGACCCGGACGAGGGCACCGGCACCGCCCCGCTCGACCCCGACCGGATGGCCCTGGACACCGACGAGGACGCGGTGGCCGCCGGACTCGACCGGCTCGCCGCCGTCCTGGACGGCCCGCAGCCGCTCCCGGGGCTCACCGCCGCCCGGCACACCGAACTGCGCACGCTGACCGGCCGGCTGCGCACCGCCCTCGCCGCCCTCGACGCGGAGGCCACCGCACTCGCCGCCGACCCCGCGCAGCGGCGTACCGGCGCGGCGTACGACCTGGCGGCCCGCTACACGCATCTGCACGCCGCCGGGGCCTGCGCCTGGCGCTGGCTCGCCCACCGCGAAGCGGCGGGCCCGGCCGGGCCCGCCGAGGCGGACACGGTGGCCGGATTCCTCGCCGACGGCGGCTGGCTGACGCTGTGTCTGCGCCGGCTGGCCGGACAGGCGGGCGTCCTCCCGGCCGCCCCCGCCCCCGACGGCCTCGACGCCGCCGCCCTCGCCACCCTGAACGACCTGTACGACCGGAACCTGCTGTTCTCCGTGACCGGGTTCCCCCTCGCGGGAAGGACGACCGATGGTGTCAGCTGACGACGACCGGAACGGCCCGGATCACCGGAGGAACCCGGACGAGCCGGACGGGAGCGGCGCGAAGGACGACCTCCTGGTGACGTTCGACGACGGCAGCAGCACCACCGTCAGACTCTTCCGCGCCGAACGCCCGGACGCCCCCGTGGTGCTGTTCCTGCCCGCCATGGGGGTGCGCGCCAGCTACTACGAGGTGCTGGCCGACGTCCTGGTGGAGGAGGGCGTCCACGTCGCCCTCGCCGACCACCGGGGCCACGGCGGCAGCTCGGTGCGCGCCTCCCGCCGGAACACCTGGGGGTACGCCGACCTCCTCGAACGCGAACTGCCCGGCATCACCGACGCGGTCAGATCCGCCTTCGGCGCCGACGAACTCGTCCTGGCCGGGCACAGCCTGGGCGGACAGCTGTCCCTGCTGTACGCCGCCACCGCCCCGCACGGCGTCTCCCGGGCCGCCGTCATCGGCACCGGCACCGCCTGGCACCGCACCGTCTCCGGCCGGGAAGCCGTCGGCCGCTGGTTCGGGGTCCGGCTCACCGGGGTCGTCGCCGGGCTGTGGGGCTATCTGCCGCAGTGGTTCCCGTTCGCCGGGCGCGAGGCCCGGCACGTCATCCACGACTGGGTGCGCGAGGGCCGCACCGGCCGCTACGCGCTCTCCCGCACCGACGTCGACTACGAGGCCGCGCTGGCGAAGACCACCGTCCCCACCCTGTTCGTCGGCTTCGAACGCGACCCCCTCGTGCCCCCGGCCGGACTGCGGCACATCGCCGACAAGGTCACCGCCGCCCCGGTGACCCTGCGCGAACTGTCCCTCGCCCAGCTCCGGCTGAAAGAACCCAGCCACTACCACTGGGCCCGGCGGCCCCAGGCCGTCGCCGACGCGCTGACCGAATGGATGGCACAGCCATGACCACCAGGACCGAACCGGCCCCCGGCATCGACGCGCTCAGCATGGCCGACGTCTACACCCCCGCCTACACCGAGCAGATCGAACGCGCCCGGCACGAGGCGTCCCTGCTCTTCGCCCGCGTCGCCATGACCCATCTGTTCGCCGACGGGCCCACCGCCTACCGGCCGGACGCGGAACCGCCCCGCGGAGCGCTCGCCCGCCAGCCCGTCCTCTTCCGCCAGAAGCTCCTCGACTACCTCGCCGACCGCGGCGAGCTGATCATCGAGGGCGACACCTGCCGGCCCACCCCCGCCCTCGCCGCCCGCGCCCGGCTCACCGAGGAGGAGTTCCTGGGCCCCGGCGCCACCGGCTCCCCGACGATGGAGGTCATCAAGCACTTCGAGACCGTCGTCGGCGGCGTCCTCGCCGGCCGCGACGGCCTGGTCCTGCTGGAGGAGACCTACGGCGCCGAGACCACCGCCCGCCTGTGGCACCACCTCATGGTCGAGGCCGGACCCAAGCGCGCCCCCAGCAAACTCGCCGCCCGCGCCCTCGATCTGCGGCTGCGCTCCGGCGCGCCCACCGTCGTCTTCGAGGGCGGGGCCGGCATCGGCGCCACCCTGCGCGAAGCCCTCACCATCGACGGCTTCCGGGCGCGCACCGCGCACCTCGCCTCCTACGGCTTCACCGACGTCAGCCGCTCCCTGATGCAGCAGGCCCGCCGCATGGTCGCCGACGAGGTGCCCGAACTGCTGGACCGGATCAGCTTCGACCGCGTCGACCTGGACGACCTCGACGCCTACGACGACGTCCCCTACCTGCGGGACGGGGCCGCCGACCTCGTCATCTACGAGAGCGTCCTGTACGACGTCGCCGACCTGCACCGGGTCCTCACCCGCACCCGGCGGATCCTCAAGCCCGGCGGCTGGCTGGTGTTCACCTTCGGCAGCCGGGGCCGCCCCGGGCGGTTCTTCCCCTTCGAGTTCTTCCAGTCGACGCTGCACAGCTTCTACCGGGCCGAACTCGATCCGCCCCGCCGCGTCAACTGCGGCTACCTCACCATGGCCGAGTGGACCGCGTCCCTGCGCGACGCCGGCTTCGGCCGCTTCCGGGTGCTCCCGGACGCCGCCGACCACGACCGCTGGCCCTACGGCGGCATCGTCGCCGAACGGCCCTGACCCGGCTCCTGCCCGGCCCCGGCCCCGTCCCCCGACCCGACCCCGGTACCACCCGACCCCCGGAACCAGTGGAGACACCATGACGGACCAGGTCGGCGGCCACGTCAGAGCCGCCGTCATCGGCTGCGGCTTCGGCGGACTCGGCGCGGCGGTACGGCTGCTCCGGGAGGGCGTACGCGATCTCGTCGTTCTGGAGGCGGCCGGGTCGCTCGGCGGTACCTGGCGCGAGAACACCTATCCCGGTGCCGCCTGCGACATCCCCTCCCACCTCTACAGCTACTCCTTCGCCCCCAACCCCCACTGGCCCCGGGCCTTCGCCGGCCAGCGGGACATCCTCGCCTACCTGGAGCGCGTCGCCGACACCTTCGGCGTCCGCCCGCACATCCGGCTGCACACCACCGTCACCGCCGCCCGCTGGCAGCCCGAGCAGGCCCGCTGGCACCTCACCACCGACCGCGGGGAACTCACCGCCGACCTGCTGGTGACGGCCGCCGGTATGCACTCCGCGCCCAGGATCCCCGACATCCCGGGCCTCGACACCTTCCCCGGCACGCACTTCCACAGCGCCTGCTGGGACCACGGCCAGGACCTGACGGGACGCCGGGTCGCCGTCGTCGGCACCGGCGCCTCCGCCACCCAGATCGTCCCCGCCCTCCAGCCCGCCGTCCGGCAGGTCCTGGTCTTCCAGCGCCACGCGCCCTGGGTGCTGCCCAAGTTCGACCGCCCCTACCCGCGCGCCGAACGCCTGCTGTACGACCGGCTCCCCGCCCTGCGGCTGCTCCAGCGCGGCCGGTTCTGGGCGGTCGGCGAGATCCGCAGCGAGGTGCTGACCCGCGGACTGCGGCAGCTGACCCTCGCCGAGAAACTCGTCGCCGCCCATCTGCGGCTCGCCGTCCGTGACCCGGAGCTGCGCCGCAAACTGCGCCCCGACTACCGCATGGGCTGCAAGCGCGTCACCTTCTCCAACACCTTCTATCCCGCGCTCGGCAAGGAGAACGTCGAGCTGATCGCCTCCGGTCTCGCCCGCGTCGAGGGCGCCCTCCTCGTCGGCCAGGACGGCAGCCGCCACCGGGCCGACACCATCGTCTTCGCCACCGGCTTCCACAACGTGGGCCGCCCCATCACCCGGCGCATCGCGGCGGCCGACGGCACCACCCTCGCCGAGGCGTGGGACAGGACCGGCGGCATCCGGGCGCTGCGCGGCACCACCATGGACGGCTTCCCCAACCTGCTGATGATGGGCGGCCCGCAGGCCGTCTCGTCCTCCAGCTCCAAGGTGCTGATGATCGAGGCCCAGCTCGACTACCTCGGCGACTACGTCCGGCATCTCGACCGGCTCGGCGGACCCGGCGGCGGTGTGGCCCTGGAGCCGGAACCCGCCGCCGTACGGGCGTGGAACGCGACGATGCGCCGCAAACTCGCCCGCACCGTCTGGGAGACCGGCTGCGACAGCCCGTACCTGGACCACGAGGGCCGGGACGTGACGCACTGGCCCGGCACCACCACCGCGTTCCGCCGGGCGACCCGCAGGGTGGACCTCGGCGAGTACCGGGTGGTGCGCGCGGTGCGGGAGAGCACCGTGTGACGGCCCCCGCCGCCCCGTCGCCACCTTGCCCGCAGCCGGCTGATGGCATGTCATGGACGGCATGAGCACGGAGACGAAGGAGACGGAGGAACGGCCCCGGGAGCCGCGGACGGGCCCCCGGTTACCCGGGGGACGGTCCGGCCCGCCCCGGTGGGGCCGCCCCGGACCGTCCGGCCGGAGGCGCGGGTGAGCGCCGCCGCGGGCCCCGGCGTGCTGCGGTTCCGGCTGCTGGGCCCGCTGGAGGTACTGCGGGACGGGACCCCGGTGCGGCTGCGCGGCCTCCACCAGCGGGCCGCGCTCGCCTATCTGCTGCTGCGCCCCAACCGGGCGACCGCCACCAGCGAACTGATCGCCGCCCTGTGGCCGGGCCAGCCGCCCGCCTCGGCCCGCAAGATGGTGCAGAACGCCGTGTGGCAGCTGCGCACCCGGCTGCTGCCGCCCCCGCCGGACGACGGGGGAGGGGAGCAGCGGGAGCGGGGCGCGGTGCTGTGGTCCCGGCCGCCCGGCTATCTGCTCCAGGTCCATCCCGGCGCCCTCGACCTGCACCGCTTCCACACCCTGGCCGCCGAGGGCCGGGCCAGGATGCGGGAGGGCGCGGTGGCCACCGCCTCGCTGCGCTGGCGCGAGGCGCTGGACCTGTGGCGCGGCCCGATGCTCGCCGACCTGGTCGAGGCCGGGATGCGCTGGCCCGAACTGGAGGCCGCCGAGACGGCCCGCCTCGATGTGCTGGAGAAGTTCTTCGACGCCGAACTCGCCCTCGGCCGCCACGACAGCGTGCTGCCCGAACTGCGGGCCGTCACCCGCGCCGAACCCCGGCGGGAGCCGTTCACCGGCCAGCTGATGCTGGCCCTGCACCGCGGCGGCCGGCACTCCGAGGCACTCGACGTCTACACCGCGATCCGCACCGAACTCGCCGAGGAACTCGGCCTCGAACCCGGCCGCCGGCTCCACGCACTGCACCAGGCGATCCTCACCGGCGACCCGTCCCTCGATCTCACCCCGCCACCCGGCGCGTTACGGGTCGCGGCGGCCCCGCCCGCCCCCGCCGGGCCCCTGCCGGCGGCACCGGACGGCGCACCGGAGGCGGTGCGCGTCCACCGGGAGATCAGCGTGCTGCTGCTCGCCGTCGCCTTCCCCGGCACCCCGGACGGCACCGGCGTCCCGGACGACCCGCACGGCCTCGGCGACCCGCACGGCATCGGGTGCCCGGACAGCGGATCCGACGCGGACGCCCTGGAACGCGCCGAGGCCGAGACCGCCGCCCTGGAGACGGTCATCGGCGAGGCGGCGAGCCGGTTCGGCGGCAGCGTCCTCTCCCGGATCGGCTCCTGCCGGCTGATCGTGTTCGGCGCCACCCGCGCCCACGGGGACGAGCCGCTGCGCGCCGTGTCCACGGCCCTGGCGGTACGGCAGCGGCTGCGCCACCGCCCCCCGGAACGGCGGCTGCGGCTGCGGGCCGTCGTGGACACCGGCGACGCCCTGGTGCGGCACGGCCCGCCCGAGGCCGGCCCGCCCGCCGTGACCAGCGCCGTCCTCGACCGCGCCCAGGCCCTGCTGCCGCTGGTCCCGCCCGGCGAAGTGTGGGTGGGCCCGGCCACCCGCGCACAGACCGGGACGGCCGTCGACTACCAGCGGGCGCGCGTCTCCTCCGCCGCCTGGGCCGTACGGGCCCTGCGCCCGGCCGCCCCCGCCGGGGAGAAGACCCCGCTGCTGGAGCGCGCACAGCCGCTGCGGACCCTCACCGCGCTGCTGGACGGCGCACCACCCGGGCCGCGCGCCGCGCTGGTGGTCGGCGCGCCCGGCCTCGGCAAGAGCGCGCTGCTGGACGCCTTCGCCCGGCTGGTCACCGAACGCGCCCCCGGCGGCCGGCCGCTGCTGGCCCGCGTCGCCCCCGCGACCGTCGACGACAGCCAGCTGTTCGCCGTCGCCGCCCAGCTCTGCGCGGCCTGCGGCATCGGCCCGGCCGACCCGCCCGGCGGCGCGCGGCACAAACTGTGGGCGCTCGTCGAACGGGTCGCCGCCGACCCGGAGGAGGCCACCGGGCTGTTCACCCGGCTGCTGACCGCCATCGGCCACCTCCCCGGCCACGAACGGACGGCCGCCGCGGACGAGGTGGCGGCGGCCTGGCTCATCCTGCTCGAACGGCTGGCGGCCGAGCGGCCGGTGCTCGTCCTGGTGGACGACCTGCACGGCGCGGACGACACCGTCCTGCGGCTGGTGGACCGGGCGGCGGCCCGGCCGGACGGACCGCTCGTCGTCGCCACCGCCCGCCCCGGCGTCTTCCACCGCCGCCCCGCGTGGGCCGCCGGCCGCGAACCGTCCGCCGGGCTGCCGCTGACCCTCACCCTGGAGCCGCTGTCCGACGCCTCGGTCGCCGAGCGGGTCCGGGACCTGCTGCCGCCCGACGAGGGCACGGGCCGCGAGCTGACCGAGGCGGTGACCGCCCTGGCCGGCGGCAACCCGCTCTTCGCGGCCGCGTTCGTCCACCACGCGCTGCGCCGCCCGGCACCGGACCCGGCCGTACCGCGCACCGCCCTGATCCCCGGCCCGGTCCGCCGCGCGCTGGGCGCCGAACTCGACGCGCTGCCCGCCGGCCCGGCGCGCGCGGTGCGGGACGCCGCCGTG
The DNA here is from genome assembly GCF_042731495.1 of Streptomyces sp. NPDC059853. Taxonomy (NCBI): domain Bacteria; kingdom Bacillati; phylum Actinomycetota; class Actinomycetes; order Kitasatosporales; family Streptomycetaceae; genus Streptomyces; species Streptomyces sp. NPDC059853. Next base: position 26,828 of record NZ_JBHWJL010000020.1, on the reverse strand, counting down.
ATCGGCGAGGACATCGGCGCCGCCGCGTTCGCGGTGCTCACCCGGCAGCCGGCCCACGAGGCGGCCCGCACCCTGGCCGACCTCGCCCGGCGCGGCGTCCTCGCCCCGACCGGCACGGCCCCCGACGGCACCCCCCGGTACCGGTTCCGCCGCCCGCTGCTGCGCGAAGTGGCCTACACCCAGCTCCCGCCCGGGGCACGCGCCGCCCGGCACGCGGCCCTGGCCGGAGGCCCCGGCGAGGCCCCGCCACCGGTCCCGCGGGCCCTGCTGCGCCTGCACTCCGTACGGGAACGACGGCTCAGGTGAGGGCGCGCCCGGCGGTGGTTCACGCGCCCGCCGCCGGGTACCCGCCCGCGGTCCCCGCCCCCGAGCGCGAGAAGGAGCGCACCATGGGCAAGCCGAACCCGATCGACGTGCAGAAGGCTCTGAAGGGGGCCTCCTACCCCTCCGACCGGCAGTCGCTGGTCGAACAGGCGGAGAAGAACCACGCCGACCGCGCACTGGTGGACAAGGTGGCCGGACTGCGCCGGGACCGCTTCGACGGCCCGAACGACGTGGAGAAGGAGATCTTCGGCTCCTGACCCGCCCCCGCCGGGCTGCCCCGGCCCCGCCAGGTTTGCCCCCACGGGGCCGGGGGACCCGGGGCCGCATGGCGACGACGGGCCGCAGCGGCGGACGGACGCTCATCACCGGCTGGTTCAGCTTTCCCGACGGCGAGGCCACCGCGGGCGACGTCCTGGCCCTGAACCGGGTGCGCGCCGTGTTCGAGGACCGGGACCTGCCGTACGACGTGGCGTGGAGCCCCGGGTTCGCACCCGGCGAACTCGCCCTGGAGGAAGCCGTACCCGAGGCGTACACCCGGCTGGTGTTCGTGTGCGGACCGCTGCACGGGCCCCGGGTGGCCGCCCTGCACCGCAGGTTCGCGCACTGCCGACGGGTCGCAGTCGGCACCTCCGTGATCGACCCGCACGACCCGGCGGTCACCGGCTTCCACCGGCTGCTGCCCCGGGACGGCACCCCCGCGCCGCCCCGCCAGGACCTGTCGCTGCGCGCCCCGGGCGGGGCGGCCGTGCCGGTGGTCGGGGTGATCCTCACCGACGGCCAGCACGAGTACGGCGGACGGCGGCTGCACGCGGAGACCGCCCGGACCGTCACCTCCTGGCTGGCCGCCCAGCCCTGCGCCCCCGTCCCGCTGGAGACCCGCCTCGACCGGACGGACGGACGGCTGTGCGGCACCCCCGAACAACTGCTGTCCGTCCTGGAACGGCTGGACGCCGTCGTCACCGACCGGCTGCACGGCCTCGTCCTGGCGCTGCGCTGCGGCGTCCCGCCGCTCGCCGTCGACCCGGTACGCGGCGGCGCGAAGGTCACCGCCCAGGCGCGCGCCTGCGGCTGGCCCGCGCTGCTCCCCGGCGAACGGCTGGACCCGGCCGCCCTCGACCACTGGCTCGACTGGTGCCTGACCCGGGGCCGCGCCGCCCTGCGCCGCGCCCCCGCCCCCGCGCCGGACTCCGGCGACCAGGCACCCCTGCTGCCGTCCGCCCTGGACGCCGGGCCCGGCGGCTGAACCACGGCCACCCGGATGGGCCGTTCCGCGCCGCACGCCACGGGTACCCGGCGGGACGTGAGAGCCACCGTGATCAACTGCACGCTCAAACCGTCCCCCCAGCCGTCCAACACCGAGGCGCTGGCGAAGGTCGTCATGCGGCACCTGGAGGGCCACGGCGTCACCGGCGACCTGGTGCGGGCCGTCGACCTGAACCTGCTGCCCGGGGTGGAGAGCGACATGGGCGCGGGCGACGACTGGCCCGGCGTCCGGGCCAAGGTCCTGGACTCCGAGATCCTCGTCATCGCCTCGCCCACCTGGCTCGGCCGGCCGTCCTCCGTCGCCCAGCGGGTCCTGGAACGGATGGACGCCATGCTCTCCGAGACCGACGACCAGGGCCGCCCGGTCGCCTACAACCGGGTCGCGGGCGTGGTGGTGACCGGCAACGAGGACGGCGCCCACCACGTGATCAGCGAGATCCACGGGGCACTCGGCGACATCGGGTTCACCGCGCCGGGCCAGGCATGGACGTACTGGCACCTGGGCCCGGGCCCCGGCCCGGACTATCTGGACGACGAGCGCGGCCACGACTTCGCGGACACGTCCGCCCGCTTCATGGCCGCCAACCTGGCCGGCACGGCCAGGGCCCTGGCCGCCCACCCGCTGGGCCCACCGCCGAGCTGAGACGACGGGGGCGGTGGGGCGGTGGACGGCCGGGGGCGCCGCGCGCGGTCAGCTCCACGGCGGGCCGGGCGCGCGGGCCAGATCGTCCAGCGCGCGCCGGGCATCGGTGAGCAGCGCCCCGTACAGCGGCCACTCCCCGGGCACCCGCAGGTCCGCCCGGCGGCTGTTCTCCGCCAGCTCGGCCGCCCGCCGCCGCCCGTCCGCCACCGGATCGCCGTCCGGCTCCGCACCGCTGTCCTCGTCCGGGCCGCCCTCCGCGTCCGCCTCCCGCTGTCGCCTGCCGCCCGGGTCCTGTGCCCCGGGCACCCCCTCGCCCAGCTGGTGCGCCGCCCGGCCGATGTCCTCCAGCAGTCCGGCGAACGGGATGAGGAAATCACCGGCCAGCGCCGGATGGTCCTCCCGCCCGGCGGCGTAGTCCAGCCCCCGGACGATCGACCGCAACTGGTGCGCCGCCCGCTCCAGCGCGGTCACCCGGCCGTGGTGCTCCGGCAGCCGCAGCAGACCGCCGCCGTTCATCAGCCGCCGCGGATTGAGGCGCACGTTCTCCTCGCCCAGCTCCACCGTCGCCCGCACCTGCCGGGCCGACGCCTGCAACGCGTCCGCCTCGTCCCACCAGGCCCGGGTCTCGGACTGGCCCGGCCCGCCCTCGCGCAGGCTGCGGGCGACACCGGTCGCCAGATCGCCGACGCGCTCGGCCAGATACACCACCGACCGGTCGGCGTCCCGGTGGTGCACCGCCGGTGCCAGGACCAGCACGGCCGCCAGCCCGCAGCCCATCCCGATGAGCACCGCCGCCGTCAGCTCGACGCCGTAGTCCCACTCGCCGTTACCGGCGGAGAACGCGAACAGCGCGGTGACCGGCACCTGGAGCCGCTGCGCCCCCAGCGGCTGGGCACGCGAGAGGGCCAGCGCCACCAGGAGCAGCACCGCCAGCGTCCAGGCGTGGCGCCCGGCCGTCGTGCCGAAGGCGGCGGCCAGCAGCACGCCGAGGGTGACCGCGACCAGGTAGCGCCACGCCTGCTGCACCGAGCGGTGCACGGTTCCCTGGATGGCCAGCAGAGTGGTGAACGGGGCGAAGGTGGTGACCCGGGGCGACAGCAGCCAGGAGGCCAGCGACCAGGCGATGACGGCGGCGGCCACGGTCTTCAGCTGGAGCAGCAGGTCCTCCCGCTGCCAGCCGGGCCCGCGCACCGCCTCCCGCACGCGGTCGCGCAGCACCGCCCCGCGCACCACCACCGCGCGGACGGGGCCCATCCCGCCGTTTCCCGTACGCCACCTCACGGCAAGGTCGTCTGCCCCCCCACACCAGGTGACAAACCTGGACAGGCCGGGCCCGCTCCGGGCCGGCCCGGAGCGCCGGTGACGCGAGCCAGGTCAGCGCACGCCTCCGCCCCTTCCGGTGGGCACCCTGTGTGAACCCCCGTCGCCTCGCCGGGCTCACCCCCGTACGGCGCGCAGTCCGTCCAGGAGCAGCCGCAGTCCGAACTCGAAATGCGCCGCGAAGTCCGTACTGGTGAGCACCGGCAGGGTGGCGGCGAGGTGCGGATACGTCCCCGCCGCCACCGCCTCGCGCAGCGCGCCCGCCTCGGGGGTCCCCCCGTCCCCCGGCCGGAGGGCGGCCTGTTCCTCCAGGGTGTGGCCGACGGTGAAGTGGGTCACCGCGTAGAGCGCCCGCGCCGCCTCGCTGTCGTCGAAGCCCGCCTCGCGCAGGACGCCCACGAGGCTGTCGGAGAAGCCCAGGGTGTTCGGGCCGGTCGCGTGGGTGCCGGCGAAGACGCGCGCACCGTCGCGGTGGGCGAGCAGGGCCGTCCGCAGGGCGCGGGCGAGGCGCGCGGCCCGCTCGCTCCAGTCGCCGTCTCCCGGCGGCCCGGCGGCGTCGGCGGCGCCACCGGCCATGCGCTCGGCCATCGCCGTGAGCAGGTCCTGTTTGGTGGCGAAGTGGCGGTACAGCGCACCGACCTGGACGCCCAGCGCGTCGGCGAGCCGGCGCATGGTCAGTGCGTCGAGACCGGACTCGTCCAGCAGGTCGAGGGCCGCCTCGACGGTGCGGGTCCGGTCGATGCGGGCGGGCCGGCCTCTGGTCGGGCTTGACGGGGTGCTCATGGGCCCCACTATAGTGAACATTGTTCACGTGAACGTTGTTCACTAAATAAGGAGGACCTCTCCGATGCACACCGATGTGATCGTCGTGGGCGCCGGCCCGACCGGACTGATGCTCGCCTGCGAGCTGGCACTGGCCGGCGTACGGACCCGGATCCTGGAACGCCGCGCCGAACCGCAGCGCGACTCACGGGCGCTGAGCCTGCACCCGCGCAGCGTGGAACTGATGGACCAGCGGGGACTGCTCGACCGGTTCCTCCCGCTCGGCCGGACCGTGCCGGGCTGGCACTTCGCGGGGCTGCCCACCCACCTGGACTTCAGCGCCCTCGACTCCCGGCACGGCTACACCCTCTTCGTGGCCCAGGCACGCACCGAGGCGATCCTCCAGGAGCGCGCGATCGAACTGGGGGTGGAGATCAGCCGGGGGCACGAGGTCCTCGGCGTGCGCCAGGACGGCGAGAAGGTCGCGGTGGACACCCGTGGCCCCGGCGGCGGCACCGAGACGGTGCACGGCCGTTACGCGGTCGGGTGCGACGGCGGGCGCAGCGTCGTGCGGCAGGCCGCGGGGATCGGCTTCCCCGGCACCGACGAGACCCTGACCGGGGTGCTCGGGGACTTCACGGTCGTCGACCCGCGGCCCGGCGCCCTCGACGCGGCCCGGTCCCGGGGCGTGATCGTCGCGCCGCTGGAGGGCGGGCTCACCCGGTTCGTCTACCTGGACCCGGAACGGATGGGTGTGCCGAGCCGGGAACCCGTGACCCTGGAGGAGTTCCGTGCGTCGCTCACCCGGATCACCGGCTCCGACTGCGGAGTCGCCGGGCCCCGCTGGCTCTCCCGCTTCGGCAACGCCACCCGGCTCGCGGAGAGCTACCGTGCGGGACGCCTCCTGCTGGCCGGCGACGCCGCGCACATCCACTTCCCCGCGGCGGGACAGGGGCTCAACACCGGTCTCCAGGACGCCATGAACCTGGGCTGGAAGCTGGCCGCCGCGGTCAACGGCTGGGCCCCGCCCGGGCTGCTGGACAGTTACGACGCGGAGCGCCGTCCGGTCGGCCGGTCGGTGACCGAGAACACCGAGATCCAGACGCTGCTGGCGGAACTGACACTGATCACCCGGTACCAGCGCCCGGCCGCGGCCCTGCGCGCGCTCTTCGACGAGTTGCTGGGCATGACGGAGGTCAACCGGCGGCTCGCCGATCAGGTCTCCGCGCTCGGCGTCCACTATCCGCCGGCGGACCCGGACGCCGACCCGCTGGTGGGGCGGCGCATGCCCGATGTCGGGCTGAGCGCCGCCGGTTCGGAGGCGACGCGGGTGTACGAACTCCTGGCCCGGGGCCGCTTCGCCCTGCTCGCTCCGGCCGGGGGACCGGCCCTCCGGGAGGCCGTCGGGGCGGGCTGGGGTGCCCGGGTCACGGCCGTCACCGCGGACACCTGCGACGGGCACCCGGACCTCGACGGGGTGACCGAGGTTCTCGTACGCCCCGACGGCCACGTCGCGTGGGCGACCCGCACCACCGACGCGGGCACGCGCGGCGAGGAGCGGATCCGGGCGCTCACCGCCTGGGCGGGCACACCCTCCTGAAGGGGCCGGTCACCTCCGGGCACCCGGTGCCCGTCCACCGACACCCGCCCCTCACACCATCAGGGCCCCCGCCCGTCGGCCGGAGTCAGTGAGCCGGAGCGATGGCCTCGGGCAGTTCTACGCGCACGGTGATCCCCCCGCCGTTCCGGGGCGTCAAGCGGAGAGTGCCACCATGAGCCTCCACGATCTTCTCGACGATCGAGAGTCCGAGGCCGTTCCCCGCGTGATGGTCGAGGTGGGCTCGGCCCGTGCCCTTCAGAAACGGTTCGGTGAATCTCGCGAGCCGGTCGGCGGGCACGTGCGCTCCGGTGTTCTCCACGGTCACGATCGCTCGCCCGTGTGCCGGGGAGGTCCGCACCCAGACCCGCGCTTCCTGCGACTGGTTGTGCACGATCGCGTTGTGGATGAGGTTCGTCATCATCTGGAGAAGCAGAGTCGGGGACCCGGCGGTGTGAGCGACCGACCCGTCGATCCTCAGGAGAACACTCTGCTGTTCGGCGAGCGAGAGGAGCGTATCGACCGCTTCGTCGGCGAGGAGAGAAAGGTCGATGACCTCCGGCTGGGCGATCGTGTTTCCCGCACGGCTGAGGACGAGGAGAGCTTCGGTGAGCGCGATCGCTCGATCGTTGGTGGCTTTGAGCCGAGCGAGATCGGCGGTGATGTCCCGTCCGGGGTCCTTCCGCGCGACGTCGATGACGGTGCGCATGATGGCGAGCGGGGTGCGCAGTTCGTGCGAGGCGTTCGCGGCGAACCGCTGCTGCTCGGCGACGTGCGACTCGACCTTCGTGAGCATGGCGTCGAACGCGTCCGCCAGTTCGCCGAACTCGTCCCGCCGGTCGTCCATCCTGACCCGGTGGGAGAGGCTGCCGGCCCCTGCGAGGCGTGTGGCTTCGGTGATGCTCGCGAGGGGTGACAGCATGCGGCCGGCGAGCAGCCATCCTCCGGCGAGCCCGAGCACCAGGAGGGCGAAGAGAGCGATGACGGTCGGTGGAACGAAAGCGTCCAGGAGATCGGACCGGTTGGGGACGAACCCGCCGCTCGTATTGATGGTGGTATCGGGCACGTAGCGCAGCAGGAACACCCAGACGACCGCGAGGAGGAGTGCGCCCGCCACCATCAGGAAGCCGGCATAGCTCAGCGTCAGCTTCCAGCGGGCGCTGAGACCCCGGCGCTCATTCCCGCGCATGTGCCGGGTCCTCTATCCGGTATCCAGCCCCCGGTACGGTGGCGATGAGCCAGGGCTCGCCCAGACGCTTGCGCAGCCCCGAGACCGTGATCCGGACCGCGTTGGTGAAGGGGTTCGCGTTCTCATCCCACGCCTGTTCGAGCAGCTCCTCGGCGCTGACCACTCCTCCCGCGGCGGACATGAGGACTTCCAGTACGGCGAATTGTTTGCGGGTCAACGCGATGTAACGTCCGTCCCGGTACACCTCGCGCCGGAAGGGATCCAGCCGGAGGCCCGCCAGTTCGTGGACGGGAGGGCGCCGCGAAGCGCGCCGCCGGTAGAGCGCGCGGATGCGGAGAACGAGTTCCTGGAACTCGAACGGCTTCGTCAGATAGTCGTCGGCGCCCAACCGGAATCCCGACACCTTGTCGTCGATCCGGTCGGCGGCGGTGAGCATCAGGATCGGCGGGCCGCTCCCGGACCGCACGATCTCCTCGGCCACGTCATCGCCCGGGATACCGGGAAGATCACGGTCGAGAACGACGACGTCGTACGCGTTGACGTCGAGCGCGGCGCGAGCGGATTCGCCGTCGGGCGCGATGTCGGCGGCGATCGCCTCGAGGCGGAGGCCGTCCCTCACGGCCTCCGCCATCACCGATTCGTCCTCGACGATCAGAACGCGCATACCCGCAGGCTACGGTCTCCGATGTATCGCGGGCGTATCGAGAACGGCATACGACCCCGCAACACCGCCCCGGGCCTAGTGGAGGCATGACGTACCGACGTGCTACTGCTCAGGACCGGAAGAGTCCTCCGCGCGCCACCGTGGCGCTCACGCTCATCGCTGTCGCCGTGATCGGCGTCGTCGCCTGCCAGGTCGTCGAGAGGACATCGGGCGATCACCTGACGCCGACGACGCGGCCGAGCGGATCCGACGGCCTCGACCAGGGAGTCCTCCCTTCTCGTGCGACCGTCTTCGACGCGGACCTTCCCGGGATCGACGGTCTCGCCCCCGACCTCAGGAGTGCTCTGGAGCAGGCGACGCGGGACGCACGGGCGGACGACATCGAGATCTTCGTCAACAGCGGGTGGCGATCGTCCGCCCTCCAGAGGCGACTGCTGGATGAAGCGGTCTCGGAGTACGGATCACGCGAGGAAGCCGCCCGCTGGGTCGCCTCCCCCGAGACCTCGGCGCACGTCTCCGGCGAAGCCGTGGACATCGGAGGCATGGACGCCTACCTCTGGCTCAGCGAACGCGACAGAGGGGCCGCTTACGGGCTCTGCCAGATCTACGCGAACGAGCCCTGGCACTTCGAGTACCGTCCCGATGCCCTTTCCGAGGGCTGCCCGGAGCAGTATCTCGACCCCACCCACGACCCGAACATGCGGCCATGACGCCCGATCCGGCGCGCGGCGCTCCGGTCGCGGCAGCGACGACAGCGGGGGTGACACCGGCACGAGATCGTCCGGGACCGGGGCGCCCTCGTTCCTGGTGGGAAACCGAAGGCCGGGCGCAGTGCGCGCCCGGCCTGCCGGGGTGGGGCGGGTGGGACTCGAACCCACGGCCGACGGATTATGAGTCCGTTGCTCTAACCGGCTGAGCTACCGCCCCATGTACGGCGAGCCGCGCACACATGTGCGCGCCGTCTGCCGCAGCATAGCTGCTCATACGATCTCCCGCCCGGGCCGGGGGCGGTTGTGCGGAGGCTAGGACAGTGCCCATGGGGTGATCGGTTCCCGGTCAGCGGGCGGTGATGCACGGGAACGCCGAAGGGCCCCTGAACGGGGCCCTTCGAGTGATGCTCCCCCGACTGGACTCGAACCAGTAACCTGCCGGTTAACAGCCGGCTGCTCTGCCAATTGAGCTACAGGGGACTGCGCCGCTCGGGTCTGCTCGCCGGTTCGCTCCGGGGGCGTTCCCTCGCTGCGGGCAATACATTAGCGCATGTGAGGCGGTGCTTCGAAATCGGTGACCGGGGCGCCCGAAAGTACGACAGACAGTACGTACGAGGAAGGACGCATCCCATGCGCAAGCTCATCTTCGTGGCGGGCGCCGCGGTCGGTTACGTGCTCGGGGCCCGGGCCGGGCGCGAGCGGTACGACCAGATCGCGGACGCCACACGGCGGTTCCTCGACAAGCCCGCCGTGCGCAACAGTATGGACACCGCCAACCAGACCGGCCGCCAGGCCGCCGCCGCGGCGGCGGGCGCGGTGGTGGACCGGGCCGGTGACCGGCTGCCCGATCCGGTGGTGGAGAAGCTGCGCGAGGTCCGGCGCACCGGCCGGGCGGAGGCGCTGGAGGAGGACGTCGCCTGAGCCGGACCCCGTACCCCGGGCGGCACCCGGGCCCGGGCCGTACCCCTTCGCCGCCTCTTGCCCGGGATGGGCTCCGCTCGGTAGCGTGCTGTTCGGCATCCCGGCAGCTGACCGGCATGCCGAACAGTGAGCGAGCGGAGGCCGCGGTCATGGGGCGTCGCGTACCGGCGGTCAGCCGGGCGTTGGACATACTGGAACTGTTCCTGGAGGGGGACGGCACCCTCTCCGCGCCCGAGATCACCCGCAGACTCCAGCTCCCGCGCACCACCGTGCACGAGCTGGTCACCACGCTCGCGGCGCGTTCCTATCTCGTCCCGGTCCCCGAGCAGCCCGGCCGCTACCGGCTCGGCGTGCGCACCTACCAGCTCGGCAGCCGCTACGCCGAGCAGCTCGACCTCGCCGCCGAAGGCCAGCAGGTGGCCCGCGCCGTGGCCGAGACCTGCGGGGAGACCGTCCACGTCGCCGTCCTGGAGGACGCCGACGTCATCTATATCGCCAAGGTCGACAGCACCCACGCCGTACGGATGGTCTCCGCCACCGGCCGCCGGCTGCCCGCGCACTGCACGGCGGTCGGCAAGATGCTGCTGGCCGCCCTGCCGCCCGCGGAGCTGGCCGCCCGGCTGCCCGCCGAGCTGACCGCCATGACCCCCAACTCCCTCACCTCGCCCGAGGAGTTGCGCGCGGAGCTGGCCCGGGTGCGGGAGCGGGGCATCGCGTACGAGCAGCGGGAGTCCAACCCGGACGTGAGCTGTGTGGCCGCCCCGGTACGGGACCGGTCCGGCCGGGTGGTCGCCGCGCTGTCCGTCTCGGTGCCGATGATCCGCTGGAGCGCGGAACGGCAGGAGGAACTGGCGGGGCTCGCCGTCCGGGGCGCGGCCGACCTCTCGGAGCGGCTGGGCCACCACGGCGCCCGTCAGCAGTGAGTACCCATTCACCGAGGGAGAGGGTTCGCGTGGCACTCGACGTCGCGATACGCGCCAGGGCCGAGCTGGGGGAGGGGCCGACCTGGGATCCGGTGGCCGGGCGGCTGATCTGGGTGGACATCCTGGGGTCCCGCGTCCATCTCTTCGACCCGGCGACCGGCCGCCGCACCGTGCTGCCCGTGGAGCAGCACGTGGGCGCGGCCAAGCCGCGCGCCGGGGGCGGTCTCGTGCTCAATCTGCGCGACGGGATCGGCCTGTACGAGGCGGACGGCACCGGTTTCCGCTGGCTGCACCGCGAGCTGGTGCCGGGCCGGCGGGGCAATGACGCGGCGGTGGCGCCGGACGGTTCGCTGTGGGCGGGCAGCATGCGCTACGACGAGGCGCCCGGCGGCGGCTCGCTGATCCGGGTGGACGCGGACGGCACCGTCCACACCGTGCTGCCCGAGGTCACCATCAGCAACGGCCTGGGCTGGAGCCCGGACGGCGCCCGCGCGTACTACGTGGACACCCCCACCCGGCGGGTGGACGTGCTGACCTTCACCGACGGCGGCGAGGTGCGCCGCGCGCCGCTGGTGGACACCAGCACGGTGCCCGGCTCGCCGGACGGGCTGACGGTGGACGCGGACGGCTGTGTGTGGGTGGCGTTCTGGGGCGGCGGCGCGGTGCGGCGGTACACGCCGGCGGGCGAGCTGGACCGTACGGTGCGGCTGAGCGTCTCCCAGCCGACCGCCTGCGCCTTCGGCGGCACCGGGCTGACCGACCTGTACATCACGACGGCCGCGGTCGGCACCGACCCGGCGACCGAGCCGCTGGCCGGTTCGGTGCTGGTGCTGCCGGACGCGGGACGGGGGCTGCCGCAGCCGGCCTTCGCGGGGTGAGGTGACGGAAGGGCGGACCGACGGGACGCGCTCGCCGGACCTGCGGGGCGTGCCGGGCGGTACGGGCGGGCGGGGCCCGCGGGTGCGATGGTGGGTGCGGAAGCGACCCTCGTCCCGAACCGCTCCTGGAGGTCCGTATGTCCCTGCCCACGACCGGCCGCGCCTGGCACCTGGTGGCGCGCCCCGAGGGGGAGCCCGCCCCGGAGGTCTTCGCGCTGCGCGAGGTGCCGCTGGAGGCCCCCGGGCCCGGCCGGCTGCTGGTCCGCAATCTCTATCTGTCGGTGGACCCCTATATGCGGGGCCGGATGGACGACGTGCCCTCGTACGTGCCGCCCTACGCGCTGGACCAGCCGATGGACGGCGGCGCGGTCGGCGAGGTGCTGGCGGTGGGGGAGGGGGTCACCGGGTTCGCACCGGGTGACCATGTGCTGCACGGTCTCGGCTGGCGTACGCACGCGGACCTGGACGCCGCCCGGGCCGCCCGGGTGTCGGAGGAGGACGCGCCGCTCAGCGCCTATCTGGGGGTGCTGGGCATGACGGGGCTCACCGCGTACGCGGGCCTGGTGGACGTGGCCCGGCTGGCGGAGGGCGAGACGGTGTTCGTCTCGGGCGCGGCCGGTGCGGTGGGCAGTGAGGCGGGGCAGCTGGCACGGCTGCTGGGCGCGGGCCGGGTGATCGGCAGCGCCGGTTCGGCGGAGAAGGTGCGCTGGCTGACCGAGGAGCTGGGCTTCGACGCGGCGTTCGACTACAAGGAGCCGACGCCGGTCACCGAGCAGCTGGCGGCGGTGGCGCCGGACGGCATCGACGTCTACTTCGACAATGTGGGCGGGGAGCATCTGGAGGCGGCGATCGACGCGTTCAACGTCCACGGCCGGGCGGTGATCTGCGGGATGATCTCGCTCTACAACGCCACCGAGCCGCCGGCCGCGCCGCGCAATCTGGGCCTGGTGATCGGGAAGCGGCTGCGGATCGAGGGGATGCTGGTGGCCGACCACCAGCGGCTGCGTCCGCGGTTCGTCGAGCAGGTGAGCGGCTGGGTGCGGTCGGGCGAGCTGAAGTACGAGGAGACGGTGGTGGAGGGGATCGAGAACGCGGTGGACGCCTTCCTCGGCATGCTGCGCGGCGCCAACACCGGGAAGATGCTGGTGCGGTTGTAGCGCACGGACGGCCGGGCGGTGGCGGCCCGGGGCGGCGGCGGGTCCGGCTGTGCGTCCCGGGCCGCCGTCGTGTGCGGTTCGGCTGCCCGCGGACCCCGTTGACGCCGGGTCCTTCCGCCCATAGATTTTCTTTTTGTTCGAAGCTGCGATCGATGTACGAAATAGCGAACATCATCGAACAACACCGTTCAGCCAGTCAGGGACCCGCATGAGTGCTCAGCAGACCGCCCGCTTCACCCTCGACCCCGCCTTCGCCGTCTCCGAGGTGGACCCGCGGCTCTTCGGCTCCTTCGTGGAGCACCTGGGACGCTGCGTCTACACCGGCATCTACGAGCCCGGCCACCCGGCCGCCGACGCCGCCGGGCTGCGCACCGACGTCCTGGACCTGGTGCGGGAACTGGGCGTCACCGCCATCCGCTACCCCGGCGGCAACTTCGTCTCCGGCTACAAGTGGGAGGACAGCGTCGGCCCCAAGGAGGACCGGCCGCGCCGCCTCGACCTGGCCTGGCGCTCCACCGAGAGCAACCAGTTCGGGCTCAGCGAGTTCATCGACTTCGTCCGCAAGGTCGGCGGCACCCCGATGATGGCCGTCAACCTCGGCACCCGCGGCGTCGCCGAGGCCCTGGAACTCCAGGAGTACGCCAACCACCCCGGCGGCACCGCCCTGTCCGACCTGCGCGCCGCGCACGGCGACAAGGACCCGTTCGACATCCGGCTGTGGTGCCTGGGCAACGAGATGGACGGCCCCTGGCAGACCGGCCACAAGACGGCCGAGGAGTACGGGCGGCTCGCCGCCGAGACCGCCCGCGCCATGCGGCAGATCGACCCGGACGTCGAACTCGTCGCCTGCGGCAGCTCCAACTCCGGCATGGACACCTTCGCCGCGTGGGAAGCCACCGTGCTGGAGCACGCCTACGAACTGGTCGACCACGTCTCCCTGCACGCCTACTACGAGGAGCGGGACGGGGACCGCGACTCGTTCCTGGCCTCCGCGGTGGACACCGAGTCCTTCATCGAGAAGATCGTCGCCACCTGCGACCACGTGGGCGCCAAGCTCAAGTCGGAGAAGCGGATCAACCTCTCCTTCGACGAGTGGAACGTCTGGTACATGAACCCGGAGGCCCCGGCCCACACCGACCCGCCGCGGGAGGACTGGACCGAGGCGCCCCGGCTGCTGGAGAACCACTACAGCGTGGTGGACGCCGTCGTCTTCGGCTCGCTGCTCATCGCGCTGCTGCGGCACGCGGACCGGGTCAAGGTGGCCTGCCTCGCCCAGCTGGTGAACGTCATCGCCCCGATCCTCGCCGAGCCCGGCGGCCCGGCCTGGCGGCAGACCACCTTCTTCCCGTTCGCCGCCGCCTCGCGGTACGGGCGCGGCACGGTGCTGGACGTGCGGCCCGACTCGCCGACGTACGACACCCGGCAGTTCGGCACCGTCGACCTGCTGCACACCACGGCGGTGAAGAACGACGAGACCGGCGAGGTCACGATCTTCGCCGTCAACCGCAGCCAGACCGAGGCACTGCCGCTGGAGGCGGTGCTGCACGGCCTGGACCTGACCCGGGTCGTGGAGCACTCGGTGCTCTCCGACGCGGACCCCGAGGCCCGCAACACCCTGGACGACCCGGAGCGGGTCACCCCGCACGCCGGCACCGGCACCGCGCTGAACGGCGGCACGCTGACCGCCACCCTGGAGCCGCTGTCCTGGAACGTCATCCGGCTCGCGTAACCGGGCCCCTCCGCCGCGCGGCCCCATCCGCCGCGCGGCGCCCGCCGACCGGGACCGGCCCCCCCCCGCCAAACCCCGGCCCCCGCGGGGCCCCCCCCCCCGGGGGGGGGAACCCGTGGGGC
>NZ_JBHWJL010000020.1:0-12616 GCF_042731495.1 Streptomyces sp. NPDC059853 | reverse complement strand
CGCCCGTCCATCCCCGGGCGCCGGCGGTCCCGCCCACGCGGGGCGGGCTAACGCTTCGTGCAGACGGGGCAGTCCACCTTGCGGCGTCTGCCGTCGTCGTGCACCCAGACCCACCCCTTGCCCGCGCACGCCCCACAGTCAGCCATGCTCCGTCTCCCCTCTCGTCCCTCTCGTGGTGAGGATGTCCGCCACCGCGAAGGACGGATCATCCAGCCAGACGTACTGGCTCTCCCGGGTGAGCCGCAGGCCCATCCGGTCAGGACCGGGCGCGCCCCGGTCGGTCCATGCCGCGTGCACACGCTCCGCCTCGTCCCACAGATCGCGCGGCCCGCGCTGGGCGACGCGGCCCTCCCGTACCGTCGCCCGCGACCCGGCCGCGTCCAGGACCAGCGCGCCGGTGCGGTCCTCCCACGGCAGATCGCCGATGAGCACGTCGAGGAGCAACTGGAGCCCGGGGGGCGGGTCGAGCAGCGGCGCCGGATCGCGCTCCAGCGGCCGGACCCGGTCGGGGGACGGCGCGGGCGCGGCGGGCGGGGCCGCGGCCGGGGGGCGCTGGGAGCGGAGCGGCATGAAGGCGCAGTCCTCGTGGAAGGTGCCGAGCGCCGTCCCGTCCCCGGCCACCACCAGCCGCAGCAGCCGCATCACGGGCGCGTACGGCAGCACGATCACCCCGCCGGGCCGGGTCTGCTCGATCCAGGCGTACGGGATCTCCCGGACCCCGGCGGTGATGTGCAGCCGGTCGTACGGACCGTGCTCCGGCACGCCCCGCGTTCCGTCCCCGACCACCAGCCGGGGCGGCGGCCCGGCGGCGCGCAGGGCCGCCGCGGCGGTCGCCGCCAGCGCGGGGTCTATCTCGACGGTGGTCACCCGCCCGGGATCGCCGGTGAGATCGGCGAGCAGGGCCGCCGTCCAGCCGGTGCCGGTGCCGACCTCCAGGATCCGGTCCCCGGGGGCGGGCGCGAGACGCCGCAGAAAGGCGGCGATGAGCAGCGGACTGGACGCCGAGCAGGTGGGCGCGAAGGCGCGCGCCGCGTTCCGCGGGGTCAGTTCGGTGCCGCCGTCGTCGAGTTGGGTGTAGATGACGGTGTCCGCGCACACAGCCCGCCACCAGCGGTCCGGATCGCGGTCCCGGTCGATCCAGTACCCGTCCCCGGCGGCCGGCTCGACCCAGGCCGCGGCCGGGATGAACGCGTGCCGGGGCACCCGGATCAGCGCGTCGGCGATCGGCGGCGGGGCGTGGGCCCGGGGCGGTTCCATGCAAGGCGCTCTACCCCGCCCAAAAGCCGTGCAAGCCGCAGGAGGGAGGGGAAGGAGCGGCACGGTCGGGAACGGGACAAAGGCATATTCCGCACCGTACGCGGGTGCGGACACCGTCACGCCGGCTGCGTCCCGGCCGTCAGGCGCCGGGGAGACGGGGCGGATGCCGTGCGGACGTGACCATTCCGTGGCCTGATCCTCACGGAAGGTGCGCGTGGGGAGGATTGACGGTCCGACAAGCGCTTTCTAGTTTGAGGTGTACAGGTCGGTATCGGTCCCCGGAGAGAGCCCCATGCGTCATCGCAAGCATCGCAGGCCCACCGGGTGCCGCCAGCTGGCCGCGTTGGGGGCCGGAGCGCTGGCCGCCGGGCTGCTCGTGCTGGCCGGCGGGACGGCCGTCAGTGCCGGGGAGGCCGGGGACGGGAGCGGGACGCCGGCCGAGCACAGCGGACAGGTGCGGGTGCCGGGTCGCTGACCGGGTCGGGGCGGGGCGGCGGGCCGGCGCGGGACCGGGCCGCCGCCCCTCGGCCGTGCGCGGGTGCGGGGCATCCTCCGCCGCTGTTCTTCTGCTCGTGGCATCGATACGGGTTTGTGTTCATCTGCCGCTTCCAGAGTGCCTGCGGCAGCTACCCCCGGCGACCACAGGAGCTATCCCATGGGGCACGGACACCACCATCATCACGGCCACGACCACCAGCACGACCACGACACCGAGCCCGGACCGCTGCCCGCGGCCCTGGACAGCGCGGTGCCGGACAGCGAGCTGAGTCCCGATCAGCTCTCGCGCCGGACCATGCTGCGCCGGGCCGGCCTGCTGGGGGCCGGGGTCGCCGGGGCGAGCGTGCTGGGCTCGTCCGCGTTCCAGGCCGCCGCCGCGGCCCCCGGGACCCGTCCCACCGGCAACAACGGCAACGGCCGCGGCAACGGCCGGATGCTGTGGCTGGCCGGTGACCACCACATCCACACCCAGTACAGCTCCGACGCCCAGTACCGGGTCGCCGACCAGGTGCGCAACGGCGCCCGCTACGGCCTGGACTGGATGGTCATCACCGACCACGGCAGCGTCAACCACGCCCGGATCGGCGTCGAGAAGGTCAACCCCGACATCAAGGCCGCCCGGGAGACCTATCCCGACACCCTCGTCTTCCAGGGCCTGGAGTGGAACATCCCGGCCGCCGAGCACGCCACCGTCTTCGTCCACCCGGGCAAGAACGAGGTCGATGTCCTCAAGCGGTTCGAGACGGGCTACGACGGCAGCGTCAAGAACGCCACCGCCGACACCCCCGAGAACGAGGCCCTGGCGATCTCCGGCCTCGACTTCCTCGCCGAGCAGGTGCGGCGCAGGAAGGTGAAGGACGCGCTCATGCTCGCCAACCACCCCTCCCGCAAGGGCATCGACTCCCCGCACGAGATCCGCGCCTGGCGCGACGCGCAGCCCACCATCGCGGTCGGCATGGAGGGCGCCCCCGGCCACCAGGCCGCCGGCATCGCCAAGCCGGGCGGCCCCGGCGGCGGGCGCGGCTACTACGACTCCAGCCCGGGCGCCGGCTCCTTCCCGGCCTACCCGGCCGAGAGCTACCGCACCTGGGGCGGCTTCGACTGGATGACCGCCACCGTCGGCGGCCTGTGGGACAGCCTGCTCGCCGAGGGCAAGCCCTGGTGGATCAGCGCCAACTCCGACTCCCACAGCAACTACGCCGACACCGCCACCCGCCCGGCCGGCACCGACTTCAACCGCGACGGGTACCACGGCGACCCGGTCTACTCCGGCGGTCTCAACCTGGACGCGGGCGACTACTGGCCCGGCCAGTACTCCCGCACCCACGTCGGCGCCACCGGCTTCTCCTACGCCGCCGTCATGGAGGGCATCCGCGACGGCCGGGTCTGGGTGGACCACGGCGGGCTGATCTCCGGCCTCGACGCCCAGCTGCGCGGCGGCAACCGCAGCGCCACCCTCGGCGGCACCCTCCAGGTGCGGCGCGGCACCGAGGTGGAGCTGCGGCTGGAGATCGCCCTGGCCAACGGCGCCAACTGGGCGGGCTTCGTGCCCACCCTGGCCCGGGTGGACGTGATCCGGGGCGAGGTCACCGGCGAGGCGCGCGACCGCGACGGCTTCCGCGCCCCGGGCACCAAGGTCGCCAGGTCCTTCGAGGTGAACAGGTCGACCGGCTCCGTCACCCTCACCTACCGGCTGGGCACGGTGGACCGTCCGCTGTACGTCCGGGTGCGCGGCACCGACGGCAACCGCTCGCAGGTGGGGCTGCACGGCGCGGCCACCGACCCGCACGGCCCGGCGCTGGACGTGGTGGGGGACGCCGACCCGTGGCGTGACCTGTGGTTCTACTCCAACCCGATCTGGGTGCTGCCTTCGTGACGGCCCCGCACGTCATCGGTATCGACGCCGGGCCGCACACGGCGACCCTGCGCGCCGCCGACCATGTACTGCACCGGCTGGCCGGTGTGCTCCCGCTGCCGGCCGGTGCGTTCGCCTGCACCCACCGGGTGCGTCCGCCGGGCGAGCGGCCGGGTCTGGCCCTGTCGCTCGCGGTGCCCGCCGCCGCGTCCGGGGCGATCCTCGACGGCCTCGGCGCGGTGGCGGGCCCGGCGGGCCTGCGGTGGGGTACGGACGCGGGCCCGGGTGCCGCGCTGGCCGCCGCCCAGCACACCGGCCGCGACGGGGGCCGGGCGGTGCACTTCCCCGGCGGCGCGGACCTGCCCGATCGGCTGACGGTCCGTGAACTGCTGGCCGGTACGGCGATCGACGCGGCCGAGGTGCTGGGCGGCGCCCCCGCCGACCCGGACACGGTGCTCGTCACCCGCTCGCACGTCCGCCCCGAGTGGGTGGCGGGCCGGCTGCTGCTGCGGCTGATGCCGGCGCTCGGCGGGACGTACGTGCCGTTCGAGACGCCGGACCCGCATCCCTGCTGCGGCGCCGGCCACGACTGAGCCGGTGCGCCCCGTCCCGGGCCGCCCGGGACGGGGCGGGGCGCACGGTCCGGCCGGTTCAGGCGGCGCGGTGGCTGCGCGCCTCGCGGGCGCGGGCGACCGGGGCGGCCAGGGTGAAGGCCGCGGTGTAGCCCTCGGCCGGGGAGCGGGTGCTGAAGGGTTCGGGGGCGAGCAGACCGTCGGCGGTGCCGCCGCCCGCGTAGACGATGTCGCGCTCCAGGGTGGTGGGGCCCTCGCCGGTGTGCTCGGCGTACGGGTCGAGAGCGTACACCTCGGCCACCATCGCGTCCGGCAGGAACAGCTGGCCGGTGAAGTGGGTGGCCTCCGCGGCGAATCCGCCGCTCTCCGGCCGCGCCCCGAGGTGCACCCGGACGTGCAGGTGCGGCGCGCGCCGGTCGTACCAGCCGGGCACGATCGTGCTGAAGGCGGCCCGGCCGTCGGCGTCGGTCACCCGGTAGCCGCGCAGGAACGACTGCGGGTCGGCGCCGGAGCGGTCCTCGCGCTCGGCCCGTACCTCGCCGCCGGGGCTGGCCTCGGTGTAGCCGGAGTAGTAGCCCCAGGCGTCGCAGTGCCAGACCTCCACGGCGGCCCCGGTGATGGCCGTGCCGTCGCCGCTGTCGCGCACCGTGAGGTCGAGGCCGAGCGGCACGCCCTGCTTGCCGTCCGTGATGTCCTGTCGGTTCTGTTCGGTGGTCAGGGAGTACGGTCCGGCGGCGCGGTGCGCGGTGAGTTCGTACCAGGCGGCGGCACCGTCCGCGGTGTCCGGCGCGGTGGGGGCGGCGGGGATGGCGGGGGTGGCGGCCACGGCGGGGCAGTGGCCGGCCAGCGCCCATCCGGCCGCGCCGACACCGCCGATGGCCAGCACCCGACGGCGGCTGAGTCTGTTATCCGTCATGAGGATCAAGCTAGGTTCATCCCGGTGCGTTGAGCAGGGCGCCCGGCTGGCCGAACAGATGTCGCCACCGCAATGGCGCACCGGCGCCGCCCCGCCCCCGTACCGGACAGGTCCTAGCTCATCGGCGGCGGCATGCCCTCGCCCTCGGCGCGCTCCTCGGCCTCCTCGTCCGCCTCCCGCGCCACCGTCACCACCAGGTGGCCGCCGCGCGCGTCCGCCGTCAGGGTGTCGCCGGGGGTGGCCCGCTCGCCCAGCAGCAGGGTGGCGATCCGGTTGTCCAGCTCGGTCTGGATGGTGCGGCGCAGCGGCCGGGCGCCGTACTCCGGCTGGTGGCCGCGCTCGGCCAGCAGCCGTTTGGCGGCCGGGGTGACCTCAAGCCGCATGCCCTGGGCCCGCACCCGCCGTCTGCTGCGCTCCAGCATCAGGTCGACCACCCGCTCCAGGTCCTGGTCCGTAAGCCGGTGGAAGATGATCGTCTCGTCGATGCGGTTGAGGAACTCCGGCGGGAAGCCGCGCCGCAGCTGGTCGAGCAGCTGGTCGCGGATCTCGTCGACCTCGCCGCCGTGCGAGAGGATGAGGTCGGCGCCGAGGTTGCTGGTCATGATGACGACGGTGTTGCGGAAGTTGACGGTACGGCCCTGGCCGTCGGTCAGCCGGCCGTCGTCCAGCACCTGGAGCAGCAGGTGGAAGACGTCGGGGTGCGCCTTCTCCACCTCGTCGAAGAGGAGCACCCGGTAGGGCTGGCGCCGCACCTGCTCGGTGAGCCGGCCCGCCTCCTCGTACCCGACGTAGCCGGGCGGGGCGCCGATCAGCCGGGAGATGGTGTGCCGTTCCTGGAACTCGCTCATGTCGAACCGGACCATGCGGCTCTCGTCGCCGAACAGCAGCTCCGCCAGGGCTTTCGCCAGCTCGGTCTTGCCGACGCCGGTCGGGCCGAGGAAGAGGAAGGAGCCGACCGGCCGGTCCGGGTCGCCCATGCCGGCCCGGGAGCGCCGTACCGCCTCGGACACGGCGGTGACGGCCTCCTCCTGGCCGACGATCCGCTCGTGCAGGGCGTGTTCGAGCCGCAGCAGCCGGGCGCGTTCGCTCTCGGTGAGCTGGGCGACGGGGATGCCGGTGGCGCGGGAGAGGACCTGGGCGATGTCCTCGGCCGTGACGGTCCGTACGCCGCCGCCCGCTTCCCCGTCGTCCGGCCCCTCCGCCTCGGCCTCGGCGATGCGCCGCTTGATGTCGGCGGCGCGCTCGTAGTCCTCGACGGCGATGGCCTGGTCCTTCTCCCGGTTGAGGGAGTCGATCAGTTCGCGGCGCCGCTGCCCGTCGGTGCCGCCGCCGGGGCCGCCGCCGAGCCGGACCCGGGCGCCGGCCTGGTCGAGCAGGTCGATGGCCTTGTCGGGCAGGAAGCGGTCGGCGAGATAGCGGTCGGAGAGTTCGGCGGCGGCGGCCAGGGCCTCGTCGGTGAACCGCACCTGGTGGTGGGCCTCGTACGCGTCGCGCAGCCCTTCCAGGATCTGGACGGTCTCGGTGACGGTCGGCTCGGGGATGGTGACGGGCTGGAAGCGGCGCTCCAGTGCGGCGTCCTTCTCGATGTGCCGCCGGTACTCGTCGAGGGTGGTGGCGCCGATGACGTGCAGTTCGCCGCGCGCCAGCGCCGGTTTGAGGATGTTGGCGGCGTCCATGCTGCCCTCGCCGCCGGTGCCGGCGCCGACGACGGTGTGCACCTCGTCGATGAACAGGATGGTGGAGCGTTCGGTGGCCCGTACCTCGTCGATGACGTTCTTCAGCCGCTCCTCGAAGTCGCCCCGGTATTTCGAGCCGGCGAGCAGCGCGGTCATGTCGAGGGCGACGACGCGGTGTCCGCTGAGCGTGGCGGGGACGTCGCCGGAGACGATGCGCTGGGCCAGTCCTTCGACGATGGCGGTCTTGCCGACGCCGGGCTCGCCGATCAGCGCCGGGTTGTTCTTGGTGCGGCGGGAGAGGATCTCCACCGTCTGTTCGATCTCCTCGGCGCGCCCGACGACCGGGTCGAGGCGTCCGCTCCCGGCTTCCTCGGTGAGGTCGCGGCTGTAGAGGTCGAGGGTGGGGGTGGTGCTCTCGCGTTCGCCGGGTGCCCCGGGGCGCGGTCCGGCTCCGGTGTCGGCGGGCCGTCCGGGGCGGGCGGATTCCCGCAGCCGGCCGCTGTCGACCCGGGCGTCGGTCAGCAGCAGCCGGGCGGCGGCCGAGTCCGGGTCGTCCAGCAGGGCGCCGAGGATGTGTTCGGGGCCGATGTAGGAGACGCCGGCCGTCCGGGAGCGGGCGTGTGCGGCGATGAGGGTGCGTTTGGCGGCCGGGGTGAGGTTCAGCGGGGCGCCGGCCGGGGTGCCGGGGTGCGGCAGGGTGTCCTCGACGCGCTCGGCGAGCCGGTCGGGGTCCGCCCCGGCGGCCGTGAGCAGGCCCCGGGACGGTTCGACCTGGGTGGCGGCCCACAGCAGGTGCCCGGTGTCCAGGTCCTCGCTGCCGTCCCGGGTGGCCCGCCCGGAGGCGAGCGAGATCAGCTCGCGCGCGGCGTCGGTGAGCAGCCGCCCGATCGGCACCCGCTGGACGGCGGGGGGCGAGGCGAGCGGCGACATGCCGAAGAAGCGGTTGAGCAGATCGGAGAACGGGTCGGGTGAGGAGGGCGAGGACGACGATCCGAAGGGCGCGCTCATGCTCTCCACTACAGCAAGAGCCACCAACCCCCGCAATCCGGCACAAAGCGGCCGGGGCTCCGGGGTTCAGCCCGCCGTGAAGGTGTGCACCGTGCTGCTGCGGTACCGCTCGCCGGGGCGCAGCACGGTGGAGGGGAACGCGGGCCGGTTCGGCGAGTCCGGGAAGTGCTGGGTCTCCAGGCAGACCGCGTCGCCCTGCCGGTAGGCCCGGCCGGAGGAGCCGGTCAGCGAGCCGTCCAGGAAGTTCGCCGTGTACAGCTGGAGGCCCGGTTCGGTGGTGGCCAGCTCCATGCCGCGGCCCGAGCCGGGGTCGGTGAGGGTGGCGGCGTACGCGGGGTCCGCCGTCACGCCCGCGTCCAGCACGAGGTTGTGGTCGTAGCCCTGCGCGTACCGCAGCTGCTCGTGTCCGGCCCGCAGCTCGCGGCCCAGCGGCTTGCCCGCCGGTGCGGTGAAGTCGAACGGGGTACCGGCGACCGGTGCCAGGTCCCCGGTGGGGATGAGCGTGGGGCCGACCGGGGTGTAGCGGGCGGCGGCCAGCCGCAGTACGTGGTCCTCGACGCTGCCGCTGCCCTCGCCGGCCAGGTTCCAGTAGATGTGGCTGGTGAGGTTGACCAGGGTGGGGGCGTCGGTTTCCGCCGTGTAGTCGATGCGGAACGTCCCGCTGTCGGTGAGCGTGTAGTCCACCCGCACCGTGAGCGTGCCCGGGTAGCCCTCCTCGCCCGCCGGGGAGGTGCGCCGCAGGGTGAGCCCGGTGCCGTCCCGGCCGTCGAAGGGGGTGACCTCCCACAGCCGCCGGTCGAACCCGGTGGTCCCGCCGTGCAGGCTGTGGCCGCCGCTGTTGACGGGCAGGGTGTACGTCTGCCCGTCCAGCGTGAACCGGCCGCCGTCGATGCGGTTGCCGTAGCGGCCGATGAGCGCGCCCAGGTACGGGGAGGCGCCCTCGGCCGCGTACGGCGCCAGGTGGTCGAAGCCGAGCGAGACATTGGCGGGCCGCCCGTCCCGGTCAGGTACCTCCAGGGACTGGACGATGCCGCCCAGGGAGAGCACCGCGAGCCGCAGCCCGCCGCGCGCCAGCGTCCATCGGTCGACGCCGGTCCCGTCCGGCAGGGTGCCGAACGGGGTGCGCGCGGGCGGGGCCGCGGTGATGCGGTGCTGCGGGGTACTCATGTCGCGTTCTGTTCCTTCATGTGCGGGCTCGACGCTTGTTCCACACATCGAAGCCCACCGCGGCCAGCAGCACCAGCCCCTTGATGATCTGCTGCCAGTCGGGGCCGATCCCGACCAGCTGCATGCCGTTGTTCAGCACGCCCAGCACCAGGCCGCCGATCACCGCGCCCAGCACCGTGCCGACCCCGCCGCTCATCGACGCGCCGCCGATGAACGCCGCCGCGATCGCCTCCAGTTCGAAGAGCTGCCCGGCGCCCGGCGTACCGGCGTTCAGCCGGCCCGCGAAGACACAGCCGGCCAGCGCCGCCAGCACGCCCATGTTGATGAACACGGCCATGGTGACCCGCTTGTCCTTCACCCCGGACAGCTGGGCCGCCGCCCGGTTGCCGCCCAGCGCGTACACATGCCGGCCGAGCACCGCGTTGCGCATCACGTAGCCGAGCACGATCAGCAGCCCGGACAGGATCAGCAGCACCACCGGGACACCCCGGTAGCTGGCCAGGGTCAGCGTGAACGCGGCGGTGGCCGCCACGATCGCCAGGCACTTCAGCAGGAACAGATTGCGCGGCAGCACCTCCAGCTCGTACTCCCGCTGCTGCTGCCGCTTGCGCCACTCCTGGAACAGCACCACCGTCACCACCAGCAGCCCCAGCAGCAGCGTGAGGTTGTGGTAGTTGGTGTACGGGCCGACCTCCGGCAGATATCCCTGGCTCATCTGCTGGAAGCCGCGCGGGAACGGCCCCCGGGACTGACCGTCCAGCAGCAGCTGCGTCGCGCCCCGGAACAGCAGCATCCCGGCGAGCGTCACGATGAACGACGGGATGCCGATGTACGCCACCCAGAAGCCCTGCCAGGCCCCGGCCGCCGCGCCGATCAGCAGCGACAGGGTGAGCGCCAGCGGCCAGGGCACCCCGTGATTGACGATCAGCACCGCCGACGCCGCCCCGGAGAACGCCGCCACCGAGCCGACCGACAGATCGATGTGACCGTTGATGATCACGATCATCATCCCGATGGCCAGGATCAGGATGTAGCCGTTCTGGAGAATGATGTTGGTGACGTTCCCCGGCATCAGCAGATCGCCGCCGGTCCAGATCTGGAACACGATCACCAGCAGCCCGAGCGCGATCAGCATGCCGTACTGCCGCATGTTGGTGCGCATCGAGCGCAGCAGCTCGGAGGCCAGCAGCGCCAGCCCCCCGGACGGACCGCCCCGGCCGCCGCCGTTGCCGCCGCCCGGCGCGGGCGCCGCTTTGTCCAGCGTGGTTCCGGTTCCGCTCATCGTGCCGCCTCCCCGGCCTCGCCGCCGCCGACAGCGCTGTCATAGCTGTCACCGGTGCGGGTCATCAGCCGCATCAGGGCCTCCTGGGAGGCCTGCTCACGCTCCAGTACGCCGGTCAGCCGGCCCGCCGCCATGGTGGCGATGCGGTCGCACAGGCCGAGCAGCTCGGACAGTTCGGAGGAGATCAGCACCACGGCCCGCCCCTCGGCGGCCAGTTGGCTGATCACCGTGTAGATCTCCGCCTTGGCACCCACGTCGATGCCCCGCGTCGGCTCGTCCAGGATCAGCACCCGGGGCCCGGTGTTGATCCACTGGCTCAGCACGACCTTCTGCTGATTGCCGCCGCTCAGCCGCCCCACCTGCTCGAAGACGGTCGGGGTCTTGATGTTCATCGAGGTGCGGAAGCGCTCCGCCACCCGGGTCTCGGCGTGCTCGTCGACGATGCCGCGCCGCGCCATCCCCGGCAGCCCCGCCAGCGAGATGTTGCGGCTGATGGTGTCGATCAGGTTCAGCCCGTACGTCTTGCGGTCCTCGGTGACGTACGCCAGGCCGTGGGCCACCGCCTCCGGCACCGTACGGGTGGACACCTCCCGTCCGTCCACGGCCACCGTGCCGCGCTCGTACCGGCCCCAGGACCGGCCGAACAGGCTCATCGCCAGCTCGGTGCGCCCGGCCCCCATCAGCCCCGCGATGCCCAGGATCTCGCCGTGCCGGACCTCGAAGGAGACCGAGTCGACCGACTTGCGCCGCTCGTCGGCGGGGTGGGCCACCGTCCAGTCGCGCACCGCGAGGGCCACCTCACCGGCCCGCTCGCCGGTGTACGGCACCCGGTCGGGGTAGTAGGCGTCCAGCTCGCGGCCCACCATGCCCCGGATGATCCGGTCCTCGGTGAGCCCGCCGTCCACCGGCAGCGTCTCGATGGTGCGTCCGTCGCGCAGGATCGTGACGGAATCCGCGACCGACAGCACCTCCTTCAGCTTGTGCGAGATGAGGATCGCCGCGATGCCCTGGTCGCGCAGCTCGCGGATCAGGTCGAGCAGTTTGCGGCTGTCCTCGTCGTTGAGCGCCGCCGTCGGCTCGTCCAGGATGAGCAGCCTGACCTCCTTGGCCAGCGCCTTGGCGATCTCCACCAGCTGCTGCTTGCCCACGCCCAGCGCCGAGATCTTCGTCTGCGGGTGCTCGCCGGTCAGCCCGACCCGGCGCAGCAGCCGCTCCGTCTCGCGCAGCGTGGTGGACCAGGAGATGAGACCTCCCCGCCCCGAGGTGCGTTCATTGCCGAGGAAGATGTTCTCGGCGATGGACAGCTGCGGTACCAGCGCCAGTTCCTGGTGGATGATGACGATGCCGCGCCGCTCGCTGGCGCGGATGTCGCGGAAGGCGCAGGGCTCGCCGTCGAATTCGATGTCCCCCGCGTAGCTGCCGTGCGGGTGCACCCCGCTGAGCACCTTCATCAGGGTGGACTTGCCGGCCCCGTTCTCCCCGCAGATCGCGTGGATCTCGCCCGGCCGCACCGACATGCTGACCCCGTCCAGGGCCCGTACCCCGGGGAAGGTCTTGGTGATGTCGCGCATCCGCAGGACGTACCCGGGGTCGTCCCCCGGTCCGGATGCCGTTCGCTGTGCACGTGCCATGGGTGTCCGCTCCCGTGCTCCGTATGCCGTCTTCCCTCCTCCGGTGGCCGCTCAGCCCAGGTCCGACTCGGCGTAGTAGCCCTCGTCGATGAGGATCTGGTAGTTCTCCGCGTCCACGCTCACCGGGTCGAGCAGATAGGCGGGCACGACCTTGACACCGTTGTCATAGCTCTCGGTGTCGTTGACCTCGGCCTCGCCGCCGCTCAGCAGGGCGTCGCTCATCGCCACCGCCTGCCGGGCGAGTTCGCGGGTGTCCTTGTAGACCGTCATGGTCTGCTCGCCCGCGATGATCGACTTGATCGAGGCCAGCTCCGCGTCCTGCCCGGTGATCACCGGGTAGGGCTGGCTGCCGGAGCCGTAGCCCACGCTCTTGAGCGCGGACAGCACGCCGATGGAGATGCCGTCGTAGGGCGAGAGCACCGCGTCCACCCGGTGGCCCGAGTAGTGCGCGGTGAGCAGGTCGTCCATCCGGCTCTGGGCCAGGCCGCCGTCCCAGCGCTGGGTGGTGATCTGGTTGAGGCTGGTCTGCCCGCTGCGCACGACCAGCTGGCCGCCGTCCAGGTAGGGCTGGAGGACGTCGAGGGCGCCCTGGAAGAAGTAGCGGGTGTTGTTGTCGTCGGAGGAGCCGGCGAACAGCTCGATGGTGAAAGGCCATACAACCCCTACGCCAGGCCCCAGCCCTACAACTTTTAAAACGCCATGAATACGCCCTACCCGAACTTTTACTACCTAGCCTATTATTACTACTTGTACC
>NZ_JBHWJL010000019.1:0-35841 GCF_042731495.1 Streptomyces sp. NPDC059853 | reverse complement strand
GTCCACAGCTGTGGACACCGGGCCCGGCCCGTCGGCGTTCCCGCTCCCTCACCGCGCCCCGAGCCACAACCCGGCCGCCACCGAGCTGAGCGACAGGATCCCGGCGATGGTCACGGCGGCGACAGAGTTGACGGCGGTGTCGTACCGACGCTGGAAGGCGGCATCGCCGTGGGCGGTCACGGTCGGCTCGCACGGCTCGGGCTCGGCTCCCCGTACCCACCGCGCCAGCCGGACGGCGCACGGCTCACAGGCGTGGAACGGCCGGCTCCGCCCGAAGCCGACCACCGGCCCCAGCCACATCACCAGCACCCCGGTCCGCCCGCACATCAGGCAGTCCCCCTCTTCCGCCCACCCGGAGATCACATCCGTCTGCACCCATACCTGCGTCGAGATGTTCACAGCGCGCACCGGAACCAGACGATCTTCCCGACGCACCGGAGCGTCCGCTCACACCCGAACCCATCGGCCATCTCCCGCAGCATCCACAACCCGCGCCCCGACTCCGCATCCCACTCGGGCGCCTGCCGCCCCAGCACCGGCAACCGCACCGACCGGTCGAACACCTGCACCGTCACCTCCGCCCCGATGCGGGCCATCCGGAGGTAGCAGCGCGGATTCTCGACATGCTTCGCCACATTCCCCAGCAGCTCACTGACCCCCAACCGCACCAGCTCCACGGTGTCCCCCGACCCGCCCCACAGCCTCAATACCTCGCCGGCCATCGTTCGTCCGTGCTCGATCGCTATGGGGTGGGCCATCACGGACTGCCCATACACGCTCTGGCCGTAAGCGGCTCGCACGGAACTCGTCATGGGGGGCCTCCTGCCCGAGTCGGCTGACCTCCTGTGACACCTCAAGTGCGCTGTGTCAGCGCACACATGATGTTCAGGGTTCCAGCGAGCCGTCAAGCCACAGAATGGCAGGCTGCCAATACTTGGCATTGCATTCACTCGATGGTGTGATGACCCATCGAACGGACTGGACCGCGCGCTACGCTCAACCGCGTCGAGACCCAACGGAGGTGGATATGGCGGTCGTTGCCAGCGGAAGCCCGCTTACCGCACGCCGGAAGCTCGGCGGGGAACTTCGTCGGCTGCGAGATCGCTTCGGCCTGACTACCGAGGATGTCGCGGCCCACCTCAAATGCCACGCCACTAAGGTCAGCCGCTTCGAACTGGGCAAGCGATCAGTCACACGACGTGACTTCGAGGCGCTGATGGAGCTGTACGACGTCGGCGACGAGCAGCGAGCCGAGCTCACGGAGCACATGATCCGAGGCAAACAACGCGTGCCGCCATGGTGGGACGCGTACAGCGACGTCCTCACGGTGAACTACAGCGAGTACATCGCCTACGAGGCCGAAGCGGTGCGTGGCGGCGAGTACCAATCACTGCTCATCCCCGGGCTGCTCCAGACCCGCGACTATGCTCACGCGGTCACCGAGGGTGGATACGCCTCGCTCGGACCCGACCAGGTGGACAGCCTCGTCGACGTCCGCATGCGCCGCCAGCAGCGGCTGACCGAGGAGGAGCCGCTGCTCTTCGAGGGGGTGATGACCGAAGCCGCACTCCGACTCCAGATCGGTGGCCCGGAGGTGATGCGCGAGCAGCTCCGTACGCTGGCACGCACCGCTGAACTGCCGAACGTCAGTGTGCGCATCATCCCCTTCACCGCTGGTGCGAAGGCTGCCGTGACCGGGGGCTTCAGCCTGTTCGGTACCGATGCCGACGCAGACGCCGATGTGGCGTTCACCGAATCAGCCGAGAGCGCCACGACGCTCAAGGACAGCCCCATAGTTCTCCGGCTCCTCAATCGGCAATTCCGGAACTTGTCGGCTGCCGCGCTTTCCCAGGAGGATAGCCACGACATGGTGCGACGTATCGAGAAGGAACTGGACTGAGATGCACATGCGTGATGCCGTTTGGCGCACGAGCAGTTACACCGTGAGCAACAGCAACTGCGTCGAGGTCGCGGTGATCGCTGCCAGGGACAGCGTCGCCGTCCGGGACACCAAGGACCGGACCATCCCCGCCGCCGTGATCCCCGCCCGCGCCTGGTCCGCGTTCCTCGCGCGGCTTAAGGACTGATCCCCGCCTCCGGGCGGGGGCCATTCACCTCCGCGCGCCCCTCGCACTCCCTTGACCGGCCCTCTCGCACACGGCCAAGGTGAGCGACCTCGGAGGCGTACAACGCTGGGGCTGGAGGCTGTCATGACACTACGGTTTGTCGGCAAGGACCCGGAGTCGGGAGATCACGGTTCGCCGGCCGTGTGGGTGGACGAGGAGACCCGTGATCTCGTTCTCCAGGGATGGACGGCGGACCAACTGACGACCGACGAAAGCGCGGTGGACGTACGGCTGCCGGAGCACGAATCCGTGATCCGCGTACCGAAGCGGATGGTTCCACTGCTGAGGGAGGCGCTTGATGTCGCAGAGCTTGACCACCTTCGCTGACCTGCTTCGGGCCGCCGAGCGGTCCGCCGTTCATCTGGAGATGCGCGACGCGTACGGCGTGGAGAACGAGGTGGCCGGCTTCGCGGCGTGGCGGGCGGGGCGCCGGCTCGACCCCGGAGACCGCGCGTCGTGGTGGCGGCCGTGGCTCGACCTCGTACAGGAGGTGACAGGCAACGGAGTGGTGATGCGCCGCGCGCGGATCGTCTCCGAACCGGTCAGTGACTACATCCGGTTCGAGCACTCCGGCACCTTCACCAACATCGCCGCAGGGGAGCAGATCCGCTGGTTGCCCCGACGCCGGACATCCGATCTGGCGTTGCCGGGCAATGACTTCTGGCTGTTCGACGGCCGACTGGTCCAGTTCAACATCTTCGACGGTGAAGGCCGGTGGGTCCACACCGATCAAACCGACGAACCTGCGACTGTCCGGCTGTGCGCGGATGCCTTCGAAGCCGTGTGGGAACGGGCCCTCCCCCACGAGACGTACACCGTCTGACCCCCGGGACCGGCCGGTTGATGTTCTCGTCCCCGCTCTCCAGCGCCGAGGCGGCACGTGCTGCGGTAGCCGCCCGGCTCCGGGACCTCATGAGGGACGCCGGGCTCACAGGGCAGGAACTCGCCGCACGGTGTGGCTGGCACAAATCGAAATCCTCCCGGATCGCACGCGGCAGGACCCCGCCGTCCGATGCCGACATCCGCGCCTGGTGCAGAGCCTGCGATGCAGAGGACCACATCGCGGATCTGATCGCGGCGTCGCGCACCGCCGAATCCATGTACGTCGAGTGGCGGCAGATCCATCGCACCGGGATTCGACACGTCCACGAACAGACCATTCCGCTGTACCAACGCACGCGGCATTTCCGTGTCTACGCCTCCAACGTCGTACCCGGCATGTTGCAAACGCCCGAGTACGCCACCGGACTGCTGCGCCGCATCACCACGTTCCAGGGAACTCCGGACGATGTCTCGGACGCCGTGCGCGCGCGAATGGACCGCTCTCGTGTCGTGCGGCATGGCGATCACCGTTTCGCGCTCCTGCTGGAGGAAGGGGTGCTCCACTACCGCGTCAGCGATGACGCGGCGATGGCTGGGCAACTCCGGTATCTGCTCGCCGTCATGGGCCGGCCGAACGTCTCGCTGGGGGTCATCCCGTTCGGCGCCCGTCGCACGGTCTGGCCCCTGGAAGCGTTCTACGCCTTCGATGACACGCGCGTCGCGGTCGAGACGTTGACGGCTGAGATCAATGTGACGGCTCCCGGTGAAGTTCGCACCTATCTCAAAGCCTTCGCCGAACTTTCCCGTCTCGCCGTTCGAGGGCAAGAAGCTCGTTCCCGTATTGGTGAGGCCATGGACACCCTCGGGTGAATCAGTGCAACCGCGTGCAACACAATGGCTGGCTGCTCTGCGTTCTTTCTACCTTTCTGGACATGAGCCATCGGCGCGGCCCTGCACGGCCGGTCCGAAGGCTCGATGTCTCCCGCTCCGGCCGGTCAGTTCTGGCAGATCCAAACGGCCGGAGCGGGTGACCACCGCAGGGCGTCCGGGCCCGGCGGTTCACCGGTCATGCCGCCGACGGTACGGCGGTGTGGCCCGTCCCGAAAGGGGAATCCGGGAGATGACCGCACCAACCATCGACGCGTACGAGACCCGTACGCCCGACACCGAAGGATGGCGGGGCGTTCCCTTCCGCCATCCCCGGGACCTGGCGGCCGCGTTCGCCGTGCCCACGGCGGAGAACGACGGCGGCAAGCACGACGGCGGCCCCATGCCGCCGGAGGCCCCGCGCGACCCCGCCCCCGGCGGAGGTGACGACGAGGACGCGTAGTCCGTGGAGCCCGGTCCCCGGCCCCGCCGGGGCCGGGATCCGTGCGGTGTCAGGGCCGGGGTTTGTGGGCGAATACCCAGCGGTTGCCCTCCAGTGCGTCTTTCACGCCGTCCGGTTCGGGGAGGGGGCCGCGGCCGTGGCGGTGGGTGAAGTCGAAGGGGGTGTGGACGGAGGTGGACCAGCCCTTGGTCACCAGGTCGGCGGCCGAGTCGGGGCGCGGGCCCGGGTCGAAGAGGTGGAGCAGGTCGATGCCGGTCCGCTCACGCGTGGCCGTGTAGGTCGGGCTGTCGTGGTACCGGTGCAGGTCCTGCTCCACCTTGGCTTCGAAGGCCAGGGCGCTGCCCCGGGTGGTCAGCCGGTCCACCGTCTCGATGAGGTACCGCTCGGCCGGGCCCGGCAGGTAGAACAGCAGCCCTTCCACCAGCCAGACGCTGGGCAGCGTCGGGTCGAAGCCGGCGGTGGTGAGGGCGCCGGTCCAGGGGTCGCGCAAGTCCGCCGGGACCGGGACGCGCTTCACCTTCGGGGTGGCGGCCAGGTCCAGGAGCACCCGCTGTTTGAACTCCAGCACGCCGGGCCGGTCGATCTCGTACACCACGCACTCGGACGGCCACTCCAGCCGGTACGCCCGGGTGTCGAGACCGGCGCCCAGCAGCACCACTTGGCGGGCGCCCATGCGGACCGAGCGGAGGACGTAGTCGTCCAGGACCCGGGTGCGCAGGCCGAAGTAGCGGGCGAACCGGCCCCACAGCGGGTCGCTGTCGCCGTCCGGCACCTGCTCGATGCGGACCGGCCAGGCCGCGCACGCCGGGGTGGCGCGGACGAAGTGTTCGGCGTAGAGGTCGCGGGCCAGGCTGTCGTGGCGGTGGGTCTCGATGGCCCGGGCCGTGGCGACCAGCAGCGCGGTCAGTCCGACACCTTCGTCCACGCCGTCCGCGTCCGTGTGCCGCGGCGCCGTTGTGGCCATGGGTTCTCCTTCGGTGAGGGGTGGGGATGCGGGGTGCCAGGGGCCGTGCCGCGCGGGCGCGGCCGCGGGCTTCAGGTGTCCGGGAGGAGGACGGGTTTGACGACGCGGCCGGCGTCGCTGTCGCGTTCGGCCTCGTTGACGGCGTCCAGCGGGTAGGTGCGGATCAGCTGGTCGAAGGGGAACCGTCCGGCCTGCCACAGCGCGGTCAGCCGGGGGATCAGCAGCGCGGGGACGGCGTCGCCCTCGCAGATGTGGCGGACGGCGCGGCCCTTGTCCAGCGTGCCGGGCTCCAGCGGCAGGGGGCCGGGCAGCCGGGCCACCAGACCGAGGGTGCCGGTGGGGCGCAGGGCGTGCAGGGCGTCGTTGATGAGGGCGGGTACGGCCGTGGTGTCCAGCGCGTACGGTGCGCCGCCGCCGGTGAGCCGCCGGATCCGCTCGGGCAGCCCGGCGGTGGTGGCGGGCAGCGGGGTGGCGCCGAACCGTTCGGCCAGGGCGAGGCGTTCGGGGTGCCGGTCGACGGCCAGGGCGTGCGCGCCGGTGGCGGTGGCCGCCATGACCGCCGCCAGGCCGACCGCTCCGGCGCCGAGGACGACGAGGGTGTCGCCGGGGCCGGCCCGGAAGGTGTTCAGGACGGCGCCGGCGCCGGTGAGGAAGCCGCAGCCGAGCGGGCCGAGCAGTTCGAGGGGCAGGGCGGGGTCGACGCGGACGGCGTTGCGGGCGGCGACGAGCGCGTACCGGGCGAAGGAGGACTGGCCGAACCACCGGGGGGCGAGCGCGGCCCCGGCGGCGTCGGTGAGCCGGGGGGTGTCCTCCTTCCGGCCGCCGAAGAGGTTGAGGGCGGCGAAGGAGTCGCAGTAGGCGGGTGCGGCGGCCCGGCAGGCGCGGCAGTGTCCGCAGGAGTCGAAGCTGAGGACGACATGGTCGCCGGTGCCGATCGCGTGGTCCGGGCCGCCGCCCGTCGCCACCACGATCCCGGCGCCCTCGTGGCCGAGGACGGCGGGCAGCGGGCTGCGGCCGGCCGAGCGCCGGACGGCGAGATCGGTCCGGCACATGCCGCTGCCCCTGATCTCGACGAGGAGTTAACCGGCGGCGGGTGCGCTGCCCAGGGCCACCTCCTCGACCGTGAACGGGTCGGTGTACCCGCGCAGGACGGCCGCCCGGAATCTCATGACCGGTCCTCCCGGGGGCGGTGGACGACGAACGGCCGGAGGTTGCCGTACAGCCCCCACGGTCCGCCCGCGACACCGACGCCGCTGTCCTTGACGCCGGTGAAGGGCTGGTGGAGGGAGAGTTCGGCGTGGTGGTTGATCCAGGCCGTGCCGCAGTCGAGCCGGTCGGCGACGGCTTCGGCCCGGTCGAGGTCGGTGCCCCAGACGGAGCCGCCGAGGCCGAAGCCGGTGCTGTTGGCGGCGGTGACGGCCTCGTCGAGGGTGCGGTACGGCAGGACGGGCAGGACCGGCCCGAACTGTTCCTCCGTCACCACCGGGCTGCCGGGCGGGACATCGGTGAGGACGGTGGGCGCGAAGAAGTACCCGGGGGCGTCCAGCCGGTGCCCGCCGGCCGCCGCGCGGGCGCCGTCCGCGAGGGCGCGCCGGGTCACCTCCTCGACCCGGGCCAGCTGGGGGGCGTTGTTGACGGGGCCGAGCCGGGTGGCCGGATCGAGGCCGGGGCCGACCGGGACGCTCTTGGCGCGTGCGGCGAGGGCGTCGACGACCTCGGCGTGCCGCCGCTCGGGGACGTAGACCCGTTTGACCGCCATGCACACCTGGCCGCAGTTGCGGAACGCGGCCCAGAAGAGCCGGTCGGCGATCCGGTCCACCGCCACGTCCTCCAGCAGCACGGCCGCGTCGTTGCCGCCCAGCTCCAGGGTGACCCGGGCGAGGGTGCCCGCCGCCGCGCCGGCGACGGCCCGCCCGGTGGGCACCGAGCCGGTGAACGTGACGTGCCGGATGCCCGGGTGGGCGGCGAGGCGGGCGCCGAGCGGTTCGCGGCCGGTGACGACGGTCAGCACGTCCTCGGGCAGCACGGCGGTGAGGAGCGAGCCGAGCAGCCGGGTGGTGAGCGGGGTGTACGGGGACGGTTTGAGGACCACGGTGTTGCCCGCGGCGAGGGCGGGCGCGAACTTCGCCGCGGCGAGCTGGAGCGGGAAGTTCCACGGGACGATCGCGGCCACCGGCCCGAGCGGGCGCCAGCGGATCTCGCTGTGCACGGGCCGGCCGTCGCTGATCCGCCGGGTCTCGGGGGTGAGGCCGGCGAAGTAGCGCAGCCGGGCCGCCGTACGGGCGACCTCGGCGTGCGACTCGGCCAGCGGCTTGCCCTGTTCCCGGGTGAGCAGCCGGGCGAGGTCGTCGCCGGCCGCCTCCACGGTGTCGGCCGCGGCGCGCAGCGCGGTGGTACGGGCGGCGGGGTCGGCGCGCCAGCCGTACCAGGCGCGTTCCGCCCGGTCGATGACGGCGTCCAGTTCGTCCGGCCGCTGGTCGGGCGCCTCGTCGAAAGGCTCGCCGGTGGCCGGGTCGGTGACGGCGAAACGACCGGGCGGGCGGCCGGGGGCGGGGGTCCGCATGCCGGTGGTCAGCCCGCGACGGGGACGGTGGCCGCCTGCTGACGGGCGTGCCGGTCCATCTCCGCGCGGAAGGCGGCCACCAGGTGCGGGCGGATCCGCCCGGCGTTGCGGTCGCCGCCCTCGCAGACGGCGCCGCGTACGCCGACGATGTCCGTGCCCATCCGGGTCAGCGGGCCGAGGTCGGCGGCGGTGACGCTGCCGGCGAGGGCGGCGAGCA
Source organism: Streptomyces sp. NPDC059853 (assembly GCF_042731495.1). Classification (NCBI taxonomy): domain Bacteria; kingdom Bacillati; phylum Actinomycetota; class Actinomycetes; order Kitasatosporales; family Streptomycetaceae; genus Streptomyces; species Streptomyces sp. NPDC059853. Next base: position 27,819 of record NZ_JBHWJL010000019.1, on the reverse strand, counting down.
GGCCCGCAGCGTGCGCGAGCCGGACGAACTCGGCGCAGGCGTCCTGGGATACGTGGTCGAACAGCCGGGTCCCGTCCTTGATGGCGGTGTCCAGCATGGCCGCGTCGGCGCCGGAGCGGGCGGCGATGTCCGGCAGGGCGAGCGGGTTGACGCAGCCGATCCGGTGGGCGTCGGCGTAGCCGGAGGCGACGACGAACGCGTCGGGCCGGTGGTCCTTGACCGCCCGGACGACGGCGCGCATGACATCGATGCCCTGGTCGGGCGTCGTACAGCCGTACAGGCCGACCTTGATGTACGTGGCGCCGGAGACGACCGCCCCGAGGGCGGCCTGGGCCACGGTGCCGGGCTTGTAGGGGACGTCCCCCACGGTGGCGGAGAGCGGGGTGCCGGCCGGGACCGCCTCGCGGATCTCGCGGATCACCCAGGGGAAGTTGGCGCCGAGCGAGCCCTCGTCGGGCTTTTTGACGTCGACGATGTCGAGGTGGTCGGCCGCCTTGGCGCAGTCGCGGGCTTCCTCGACGCTGTCCGGGGAGATGAGAAGCAACACCGTGGGCTCCTTCCGCCGCACGCCGGTCTGCCCGGGAGGCAGGGGGTGCGGATCACCTGACGCATGATCGGTGGGCTCATCATTTCCGCCGCCCCCGAGCGCCGGTAGAGCGCGCGGACTCCCCCCGGGGCGCCCGCACCGCCGTGCGGTGCGCGGCGCACGCCGGGCGCGAACGGTCTCCGGCGGCCCCCTCCGGGGGCGCGTGGCGGGGCGTGAGGCGGCATCGCGCGCCGGGAACGGGCACCTCCCCGGGCGCGGGAAAGTCGCGGGAAGAAGGGGCCCCGGCCCCGGGGCCCGGCCCGTAGGCTCCCACTATGACAAACGTACTGATCTCCGCCGATCTGGAAGGCATCTCGGGCGTGGTGCACGGCACCGAGACCAACCCGGCGGGCTACGACTACGCACGCAGCCGGGCCCTCATGACGGCCGAGGTGAACGCCGCCGTCGCCGGGGTGCTGGACGCGGAGCCCGGAGCCGAGGTGTGGGTGGCCGACGCGCACGGGCCGTTCCGCAACATCCTGCCGGAGGAACTGGACCGCCGGGCCCTGCTGGTGCGCGGCAAGCCGCGGCCGTTCGGGATGCTGGGCGGGCTCGGCCCCGGCACCGACGCGGTGCTCTTCGTCGGGTACCACGCGCGGGCCGGGTCGGGTCCCGCCGTGCTGGCGCACACCATGAACGGCGTCAACCTGGATGTGCGGGTGGGCGGTCGCTCGCTCGGCGAGATCGGGCTGAACGCCGCCATGGCCGGGTACTTCGGAGCGCCGGTCGTGCTGCTCAGCGGCGACGACGTGGCGTGCGCCGAGTTCACGGAGCTGGTGCCGGGCGCCGCCACGGTCGAGGTCAAGCGGGCGCTCGCCCAGGCGGCGGCGGTGGCGCTGCATCCGGAGGAGGCCCGGGAGCGGCTGCGGGCGGCGGCGGCCGGGGCCGTCGTACGGCGCGGGGACATCGCCCCGTTCACGGTGCCGGGCCCGGTCGAGGTCGAGATCGATCTCGCCCAGCCGCACACCGTGGACCTGGCCACCCTCATCCCGGGCGTCACCCGGGCCGCGGGCGGCCGGACCATCGCGTACACGGCGGCCGACTACGCCGAGGCGTACCGGGTGGCGCTGCTCATCGGCCAGCTCGCGGGCATCGCCCCCGCGTAACCACCCCGGTACCGGGGCAGGCGCAGACGCATGACAGCAGAGACCATCACGGGACTCCGCGAGGTGCACGCGCTGCTGAAGTCCCTGGAATCGCAGGACATCCACCATCCGGACGTGGTGCGGAAGGCGGCGGAGCTGATCGTCGCCCGCTCCCTGGAACTGGTCGACGTCACGGAACCCGAAGACGCCCAGCAGCGGCTCGCTTTCGCCGTCCGCGACCTCAAGTCGGCCGAGAAGGCGGCCCGCCGCCACCGCAGGAACCCCCTGACCCGGCCGTTCTCCCGGGCGCGCTTCGCCTTCACGACGCGCTCGGCCGAGGGCTGGGTCGGCGGGGTACTGAAGGACTTGGACGGGAACCCGGAGGGCCGTACCCCCGGCGACGCGCCCTAGTCCAGCCCACTCGCCCAGGCCCAGGCCGATGACCAGGGCGGCGGCGATCTCCGCGTTGCTCAGTCCCTGGGCGACCAGGCGCACCACCTCGGTCTCGCGGGCGGTGAGCACCGCCGGGTCGGGGCCGGGGGCGGGGGCGGGGCGGGTGCGTTCCTGGCCCCCGACCCGCGCCACGCCGGGTTCCGGACGGCCACCGAGGAGGCGTTCGCCGCCGCCGGGGCGAGCGGCGTGGCCTGGGTGGACGCCTGGGAGTACGCCTTGGCGGTGGGCACGGTCGGCGGTGATCTGCGCTGTGTCACCAACGCCCTGCGCGATCTGTCGGCGGCCGGCCCGTGGTGGGAGGAGTGAGCCGGACGGCGGCGGTCACCCGGTGAGGGCGGCGGCCCGGGCCAGCAGCAGGTCCCGTTCGCGGGCGTTGCGGGTGAGGGCCGCCGCGCGCCGGAACTCCTCGGCGGCCTCGGCATCCCGGCCGAGCCGGGCCAGCAGGTCGCCGCGGACGCTGGGCAGCAGGTGGTAGTCCTTCAGGGCCGGTTCGCCGAGCAGGGCGTCCGCGAGCGGCAGCGCCTGCGCCGGGCCGCGCGCCATCGAGACGGCGACCGCCCGGTTCAGCGCGACCACCGGGGAGGGGGTCAGGGCCAGCAGCCGGTCGTAGAGGGCGGTGATCATCGTCCAGTCGGTGTCCTCGTACCGGGCGGCCCGCGCGTGGCAGGCGGCGATGGCGGCCTGGACGGCGTACGGGCCGGTGCCCGCGCGTTCCAGGGCCTCCACGCCGCGCCGCATCATCGGCCGGTTCCAGCGGGCGCGGTCCTGGTCGGCGAGCAGCACGGGGGCGCCGTCCGGGCCGGTGCGTGCCGGGATGCGGGCGGCCTGGAACTCCAGCAGGGCGGCCAGTCCGTGCGCCTCGGGCTCACCGGGGACGAGGGTGGCCAGGACCCGGGCGAGGCGCAGCGCCTCCTCGCACAGGGCGGGGCGCAGCAGGTCCTCGCCCGCGGTGGCCGCGTACCCCTCGTTGAAGATCAGGTAGATGACGTCGAGGACGGAGGAGAGCCGGGCGGCCCGGTCCGCGCCGTGGGGGACCTCGAAGGGCACCCCGGTGCGGGCGAGGGTGCGTTTGGCGCGCACGATGCGCTGGGCGACGGTGGGTTCGGCGGCCAGGAAGGCGCGGGCGATCTCGGCGGTGGTGAGGCCGCCGAGCAGCCGCAGGGTGAGGGCGACGCGGCCCTCGACGGGGAGGACGGGGTGGCAGGCGGTGAAGATCAGCCGCAGCAGGTCGTCGTCGATGGCATCGGGCGCGGGTGGTTCGGGCGGCGGGGGGACGTCCTCCAGCGTGCGGCCGACCTCGGCGAGTTTGCGGGCGTAGGTCTCCCTGCGGCGTACCAGGTCGATCGCCCGGTTTCTGGCGGTGGCCGTGAGCCAGGCGCCCGGGCGGTCCGGGACGCCCGACTCGGGCCACTGTTCCAGGGCGGCGACCAGCGCGTCCTGCGCCAGTTCCTCGGCGATGCCGACGTCCCGCACGACGCGGGCGGCGGCGGCGATGACCCGGGGGGCCTCGATCCGGTAGGCCGCCTCGATGGTGGCCGTCACGTGGGTATCCGTCACGGCGCACCATCAGATCATCCGGGTCAGCCCTCGACGAGCTGCCGGACCTCGGCGGTGAGATTCCACACCGGCGGGTGGATCTCCAGGAAGCGCCTGGTCCAGTACAGCGCTTCCTCCTTGTCCTTGGCCTGGATGATGGAGTAGCCGCCGATGACCTCCTTGCTCTCGGTGAACGGCCCGTCGGTGTAGCTGAGGCTGCCGCCGGAGTAGGTGACCCGGGTGCCCTCGGCGGTGGGGGTCAGCCCGGCGGTGTCCAGCATCACGCCGGCCCGGGTGATCTCCTCCAGCAGGGCGCCCATGCGCTCGCCGAACTCGGGCGGGAAGCCGTCGGCGGGGATGTTCTGCTCGTCGTTGCGGATGAGGGTGATGAAACGCGGCACGGTGGCTCCTCGGTGGTTCGGTGTGCGGTTGCGGGCGGGGCGTGTTCCCGCCGCTCACCGGTACGTCGAACGGGAGACGGCCGGATCGACACCTCGCCGGGATTTTCTTCCGGGAGTTTTCCGCGGCGGCCGGTGGCCGGGTCCGGCGCCCGTCCCGCGTGGGGCGCGGCGCGCTGTGAGACAGTCCGGGCGGGGAGGAGGGACGGAGATCCGGTGGACGAACTGCTGCGACTGATCACCCGGCCGCCCGGGGCCGCCGGGGCCGGGGTGGACGGGGTCCTCGCCTGGCTGCGGGCGCGGGTGGACGCCGAGGCGGCCGTGGTGGGGACGGACGGCGCGGTGACGGCCGCCACCCCCGGCTTCCCCGGCGAGGTGCTGGCGCGCCCGGAACCGGCCGCGCTGCTCGGCCGCGTGACGGCCGGGCGGCTGGCCTCGGCGGCCACCGGGGACGGGCCGCGCGCGCTGCGGCTGGAACGGATCGGCGCCCGGCCGCCGTACCGGGTGCTGGTGATGGTCAGGACCGGGCCGCCGGACCGGGCGGACCGGGCGGACCGGGCCGGGGACGCGCCGGCCGCGCGGGTGTGCGGGGTGCTGGATCTGCTGTTCCGGGCCGGGGAGACCGACGCGGTGCGCCGGGAGTACGCGCGCAAGGCCCGGCAGGTACGGCTCGGGGTGTTCATGGCGCTGATGGCCGGGGATCTGCTGCTGGCCCGCCGGATGTCCTCGGGCGCCCGGCCGCCGCTGCTGGACTGCGAGCGGCTGCGGGTGCATCTGCTGCGCTGCGCGCCGGCGGACCGGGACCGTCTCGCGCTGGCGTACGAGGACGGGGCGGGCTTCCACGGCCGGGCGCTGATGGTGCGCTGCCCGGTGTACGACGAGCATCTGATCTGCCTTATCCCGGACGGCGCGCCGCTGGCCGGCGAACTGCGCGCCCTGGTCGGCGAGAACCCGGCGTACGCCCTCGGCATCAGCACCGTCCAGCCGCTCACCGCCACCGCCGAGGCGTACGAACAGGCCCGCCATGCCCTGGCCGTGGCCCGTACCGGCGCGGACCGGCTGGCCGGCTACGAGGGCCGCGAACCGCTGGAGCGGCTGCTGCCCCCGGGCCCCGCCGCCCGCTGGGCCGCCGCCCTGCTGCGCCCGCTGGAGCCGCTGCCGGGGGTGGCGGTGGAGGTCACCCGGCTCGCGCTGCGCTTCCCCCGGGCCGGGGTGGCGCGGCTGCTGGGTCTGAGCCGCACCACCGTCACCGCCCATCTGCGGCGGGTGGAGGCGGCGCTGGGGATGGACCTGCGCACCGTGGCGGACCGGGCCGCCCTCCACCTCGCGCTGGCCCTGTCGCAGGGGCCGCCCGGGCCGCCGCCCGCCGCCGCCCACCCGGCCCCCGCGCTGGCCGAGTTGCTGGCGACCGAGGCCGCCGGACGCTGGGCACGGTCCCTGCTGCGCCCGCTGGACGGCGCGGAGCACGCGCGGGTACGGGCCACGGTGCACGCCTGGATCGGCGCGAACGCCGACGTCCGGCGCACCGCGCTGGCCCTCGGCATCAGCCGGACCACGGTCACCGCCCATCTGCGGCGCGCCGAGCGGCTGCTGCACCGCGATCTGAGCGCGTCCGGTGCCGGGGTGCACGAGCTGGCGCTCGCGCTGCGGATCAGTGTGTCCAGCCCGGTGGGCGATTCTGGACAGCGTGCCCAGTGAGGGCCCCTTGTGCGCGGCGTCGCCGGGGCGGTCTACTCGCGTTGGCACCGGTTGACGGGGGGCGAGGGGGTCACGTAACGGGGGACGGCCCGCACGGGCGGTCCGGGTGACCCCCTCGGACCATCACGCGGTGCGCCGCAGCACGAGGGTGACGAAGCCGAGGGTGCGGCGGTAGCCGTGCAGCCAGGCGGTGCGGTGCGCGGCGGCCGTCCCGGCGGCCTCCGCGGCGCGGGGGTGGCCGGGATGGTCCAGCGCCCACTCGGCGAGCGACCCGGTCCAGGACCACTCGTAGTCGTCCCACTCGTCCAGCGTGCTGGTGTGCCCGTACACCGGGGTCCAGCCGGCCGCGGTGATCCGGTCGACGGTGCCGGCGAGATCGGCGTACGCGTCGGCCGGCTCGCCGAGGGCGTCCAGCGCGGCCGGGGAGGGCTCGTGCTCCCAGAACCCGTCGCCGATCAGCGCCCGCCCGCCCGGGGCGAGATGGGCGCCGACCGCCTCCAGGGTGGGGAGCAGGCCGCCGAAGGCGTGGGCGGCGCCGACGCTCAGTACGACGTCGAACGGCTCGGCGGGGCGGTAGTCCGCCGCACTGGTCTCGTGCAGTTCCAGCCGGCCGGCGACGCCGAGGGCCTCGGCCTGCTCGGCGGCGCGGGCGAGGCCGGAACCGCTCACGTCCACGCCCACGGCGCGGGCGCCGGGGAAGTGGGCGAGGGCTTCCAGCAGCCAGGCGCCCTCGCCGCAGCCGAGGTCGAGGATGCGCGGCCGGGCGGCATCGTCGTCTCCCACGGCGCGTTCGAGCAGGTCCAGCACGGAGTGCGGGTGGAGCGGGGCAGCGACCGGGTGCCGGGCATGGGTGATGAGATGTCTGTCGTATGGCTGCATCCGGCCAACCTCTCACCGCGTACCGGCCCCGGCCAGCGATTTTCGGGTGACGCGCGTGGGCTTCCCCCGGTCCCCGGCCGGTGCCAGGATGCGCACCATGAGCGATCTTGTGACCCGGCTCCTGGAAGGTCTGCCGGCCGAGGCCGTGCTGACCGACACCGATGTCCTCGCCTCCTACGCCCACGACATGGCCAGTTTCTGTCCGGCCGGCGCGCCCGCCGTGCTCGTGCTGCCGCGCGAGCGGGAGCAGGTGCAGCACGTCCTGCGGGTCGCGAGCGCGCTGCGGGTGCCGGTGGTGCCGCAGGGGGCCCGCTCGGGTCTGTCGGGCGCGGCCAACGCCGTGGACGGCTGCATCCTGCTGTCCCTGGTGCGGATGAACCGCATCGTGAGCATCGACCCCGTCAACCGGATCGCGGTGGTGGAGCCCGGGGTCGTCAACGCGGATCTGTCCAAGGCGGTGGCGGGGCACGGGCTGGCGTACCCGCCGGATCCGTCCAGCTGGGAGCAGTGCACGATCGGCGGGAACATCGGTACCGGGGCCGGTGGCCTGTGCTGCGTGAAGTACGGGGTGACGGCCGAGTACGTACTGGGCCTGGACGTGGTGCTGGCGGACGGCCGGCTGCTGTCCACCGGCCGCAGCACCGCCAAGGGGGTGGCGGGTTACGACCTGACCCGGCTGTTCGTCGGCTCGGAGGGCACGCTGGGCGTGGTGGTACGGGCGGTGGTCGCGCTGCGTCCGGCGCCGCCGCCGCAGCTGGTGCTGGCGGCCGAGTTCGGTTCGGCCGCGGCGGCCGGGGACGCGGTGTGCCGGATCATGGCGGCCGGGCACACCCCGTCGCTGCTGGAGCTGATGGACCGCACCTCGGTGCGGGCGGTGAACCGGCTGCTGAGGATGGGGCTGCCGGAGTCCACCGAGGCGCTGCTGCTGGCCGGGTTCGACACGCCGGAGCCGGGCGCCGAACTGGCGGCGGTCGGCGAGCTGTGCCGGGCGGCGGGCGCCACCGAGGTGGTCCCGGCCGAGGACGCGGCCGAGTCGGAGATGCTGCTGGCGGCGCGGCGGGCCGGGCTGTCGGCGCTGGAGGCGGTCAAGGGCACCACGATGATCGACGACGTGTGCGTGCCGCGCGCCCGGCTGGCCGAACTCCTGGACGGGGTGGCGCGGATCGCCGACCGGCACCGGCTGACGATCGGGGTGATCGCGCACGCGGGCGACGGGAACACCCATCCCACCGTCTGTTTCGACGCCACCGACCCGGACGAGTCCCGGCGGGCGCGCGAGTCGTTCGACGCCATCATGGCGCTCGGTCTCCAGCTGGGCGGCACGATCACCGGGGAACACGGGGTGGGGGTGCTCAAGCGGGAGTGGCTGGCCAGGGAGCTGGGCCCGGACTCCCTGGAGGTGCAGCGCGGCATCAAGGCGGTCTTCGACCCGCTGGGCCTCCTCAACCCGGGCAAGGTCTTCTGAGGTCGCACGGCGCCGGACTCCGCCTTGACTTCAACTTTCCTTGAAGTACCAGCATGGCGGAGCCCGCCCCCTCCCGGCGGGTCCTGAACAGCAGTGCGAACAGGAGACCGCCACCGATGAGCACCGGCCCGATATCCCGGGAAGCCTCCCCGCCGGCCACCCCCGAACGGCCCCCGGCCGAACCGCCACCGCCCCGGCTGGGCGCGCTGGCCACCGTCATCATCCTCGGCTCGGTGATGATCGTCCTCGACACCACCATCGTCGCCATCGCCTACCCCACCCTGGCCCGGGAGTTCGGCGCCGCCATCACCACCGTGCAGTGGGTCTCCTCCGGGTACACCCTGGCGCTGGCGGCCGTCATCCCCACCGCCGGCTGGGCCATGAACCGCTTCGGCAACCGCCGCGTCTACCTCACCGCCCTCACCGCCTTCACCCTCAGCTCCGCGCTGGCCGGACTCGCCTGGAGCATGGAGTCGCTGATCGCCTTCCGCGTGGTGCAGGGGCTGGCCGGCGGACTGGTGTCCCCGGTGGGCATGGCCGTGATGCTGCAAGCGGCGGCGGCCCGGGGGCGCGACAACGGCAAGGTGATGAGCCTGCTGGGCATCCCCATCCTCATCGCGCCGCTGACCGGCCCGCTGCTGGGCGGGATGCTCATCGACAGTGTGTCCTGGCGCTGGATGTTCCTCATCAACGTCCCGATCGGCGTCCTGGCCGTCGCCCTGGCGCTGCGGCTGCTGCCGCCCGGCGAACGGCGCCCGGCGCACCGCCTGGACGTACCGGGCCTGCTGATGCTCTCCCCCGGACTCGCCGCACTGATCTACGGGCTGACCCGGGGCACCGAGGGCGCGGACGGGATGCTCACCCCGGGCGCGCTCCTCCCGGCGGCGGCCGGTACCGCCTTGATGATCTGCTTCGCGGTCCGCGCCGTGCGCACCCCCGAACCACTCGTCCAGCTCCGGCTGCTGACGCGGCGGCGCATCGCCCTCGGCGTGGCGACCGTGTTCCTCTTCGCCACCGGCTACTTCGGCTCCATGATGCTGGCCCCGATCTACTTCCAGTCGGTACGCGGCGCCTCCGTCCTGACCGCCGGACTGCTGGGCGCGCCGCTCGCGCTGGCCTCGGGCACGGTGATGCAGGTGGCGACCCGGCTCACCGACAAGGTGGCGCCCCGGTGGATCGTGGTGCCCGGGGTCCTGCTGGGGCTGGCGGGGTTCGCGAGCTTCGCGCTCCAGGCCCAGCAGGACACCGCGTACTGGCGGCTCATGCTCTCGATGACGGTGATCGGCGCGGGCGGCGGGATGACCCTGATGCCGAGCATCGCCGCCGCCACCCGCGGCCTGCCCGCCGACCGGGCCCCGGCGGCGTCCACCCTGATCGCGATCTGCTCCCAGATCGCCGCGTCCCTCGGCGCGGCGGCGGTCTCCCTGCTGATGTCGCGCCGGCTGACGGAATCCTTCACCACGGCGCCCGCGGCGGAGGTCACCGAGGCGGTCCGGCACGCCTATCTGTGGCCACTGGCCTCGGTCCTGCTGGCCCTGCTGGTGGCCCTGCGGGTCTCCCGCGAACGCCCGGACCGCACGGACCGCCCCTGACCCGGCCCCGGACCGCTGGGACGACGGACCGGAGCGTCATCCCAGCGGGTCGCCGTCACTCGATGGGGTCCCGTTCTCGCTATCGTGGCCGACAGGCGCCGTTCCCCCCTTCGGCAGCGGGACGGGGGTGGGCCGGGGGCTACAGGCGGCTCAGCTCCCACAGGCGCCAGACGCCCGAGCTTCCCTGGAGGTGCTGGAGACCGGTGATGTCCGGAGCGGCCACCACCAGGCGCTTCTCCTGCCAGACCGGCACGATGGTCGCGGCCTCGGCGGCCAGTTCGTGGATCTGCCGGAAGCCCTGGTCGGTGCGGCCCCGGTCGGATTCCGCCTGGGTCTCCTCGATCAGGCCGTAGATCTCGTCGCTGACGTAGCCGGTGCGCATGCTGTCACCGGGGCCCAGCAGCGAGTCGGTGAACGTCGCCGGGTCCGGGTAGTCGGGCCGCCAGCCGATGAGGTAGGCCTCGAACTCGGCGTTGTTCTTCATCGGGATGAACTCGGACCACTCGTGGTACTCCAGCTCCACCTCGAAGAGGCCGTCCGCCTCCAGCTGCTGCTCGATCAGCTCGGCCTCCTCGTGGTTGGCCGCGCCGCGCGAGTAGGCGAGGGTGAAGGAGAGCGGGAGTTCGTAGCCGGCCGACTCCAGCTTCTCCTGGAGTTCCGCCGGGTCCGGGGCGTCCCCGTACAGGTCGTGGTACGGGGTGCCGTGGCCGGTGAAGCCCACGGGTATCAGGGAGTACAGCGGCTCCACCGTGTTGCGCTGCACCTGCCGGGCGATCGCCTGGCGGTCCAGGAGGGCCGCCGCCACCTGGCGCACGGTCGCGTCCTGCATCACCGAGCCCTCGATCTGGGTGCTCAGCGTCATGACGCGGATCGAGCCGCCGGTCGACTCGTACACGCGGTAGTCGGGCGAGGCCGAGTTGATCTCGGCGACCACGTCGGGCGGCAGCTTGCCGTCGGCGACGTCGATCTCGCCCTTGTCCCAGGCCTCGGCCAGCAGGTCCTCGGCGGAGGTGCCGTCCTCGCCCTGGTTGAAGTAGCGGATGGTGATGGGGAAGTCCGACACCTCGTAGGGGCCGTCGTAGGACGGGTTGGGCACCAGCTCGGCGCTCACCTCGGGCGTGTAGGACTTCAGCAGGTACGGGCCCGAGCCGTCGACCTTGCCGTCCGTGCGCACCTCCAGCTCCTCGTACTTCTCCCGGTCGACGATGGCGCCCGTCGTACCGGCCACGATGAACGGGAAGGTGGCGTCGGTGTGGCTCAGCTCGAAGACGATGTCCTGTCCTTCGACCCGTACCGCCTCCAGGCTGCTCAGCAGCGTGATGGGGCCCGAGTACTGGAACTTGTCGTCGTCGGGGATGTTCGGGTCGTCCGCCTCGCGCTCGGCACGGTCGCCCATGGCGAGGATCCGGTCGTAGGAGAACTTCACGTCCTCCGGCGTCATCTCCCGCCCGTTGCTGAAGGTCAGGCCCTCACGCAGCGTGCAGCGGTAGACCGTCAGCTCGGTGTCGGTGAAGCCGCAGCTCTCGGCCGCGTCCGGCTCCGGCTCCTCCTTCCCCGGCACGAAGGTCAGCAGGGACTGGTACAGATTGCTCATCAGGTACCAGGCGGCGGCATCGGTGGCCGCTCCTGGGTCCACGCTGGTCGGCGCGGACGTGCTGCCCACCACGATCGGGTCCTTGTCGTTCCCGTTCGGTCCGAACAGCAACCATCCGCCAACGGCGCCCACGACCAGCACTACGGCCAGTCCAATGCCTATGGCCCCTTTGGCTCGGATCCCTCGCACCCGCCGCGCCCTTCATCGGAAGACATGTCGCGGGCCAAGCCAATCACAGGGGCATATCCCGTGCACCACGCGGGAGACAACGGACCGGCCACAACTCGCCCCGTGATCAAGCGGCTACGGCAGTACCGTGCCCGGTACGTCGATCCGGAACTCCACCTCGACCGGCCTGCCGTCCAGGCTCACCGTCACGCTCTGCTCGCCCAGCTGGGGCGAGAAGGCCGCCAGCAGATAGTCCCCCTCGGCGGGGGCGGTCACCTGGAAACCGCCGTCCGCCGCGCTCCTGGTCTTCTCCAGCTGTCTGCCGCCGGCCACGGTCAGCGTCACGACGGCCCGCGGCAGCGCCACGCCGAGCGAGTCGCGGACCGTGCCCCGGATGACCAGAGCGTCCCCCCCGGCGGCCCCGGACTCCGAATTGCTCACTTTGTCCTCCTATGTCCATGCGCATCGTAGCTCCCGCGCACTCCATCTGTTCCCATGTCGTTATCCAAGACATCAGAGTGAGCCGAATAGTTGACCGACAGAAGAGGATGAAACGAAATTCGGACGGATGTCCGCCTCCGAGTGGTCAGGCGCCGGTCGCGGCCAGCTCGATGACCGTGATGTCCGGATCCGCCCCCACCCGCACCGGCGGTCCCCAGGCGCCCGCGCCGCGCGACACGTACAGCTGGGTGTCCCCGTACCGCTCCAGGCCCGCCAGGGTCGGATTGGCCAGGTCCGCGAGGTAGGTGACGGGCCACATCTGGCCGCCGTGGGTGTGCCCGGACAACTGGAGATCGACACCCGCGTCCACCGCGTCGTGGATCAGCACCGGCTGGTGGGCCATCAGCACACTGGCCCGCTGCCGGTCCCGGTCCCCGAGCGCGGCCTCGAAGTCGGGGCCGCCGTGCACCGTGCCCTCGCCCTGGACGTCGTTCACCCCGGCCAGATCGAAGTACGGCAGCTCCACCCGGGCGTTCTCCAGCGGGATCATGCCCAGCTCCCGCACGTGCTCGACCCACTGGAGGGTGTCCACGTAGTACTCGTGGTTGCCGGTGACGAAGTACGCGCCGTCCGGCGCCGACAGCTCCGCCAGCGGGGCCGCCGCCGACCGCAGATCGGTCACCTCGGCGTCCACCATGTCGCCGACGACGGTGATCAGGTCCGGCTGGGTGCGGTTGATGGCGTCCACGATGCGGCGGCTGTGCGAGGCCCCGAGTATCGCGGAGAGATGGATGTCGCTGACCACCGCGATCCGGTAGCCGTGCGCGGCGCGCGGCAGCTTCGCCAGCGGGACCCGCACATGCTTCGTGGTCAGCCGCCGGAAGCGGTAACTGCCGTAGCCGACCGTGCCCGCCGCCACCAGACCGGCGCCGACCGCGACGGTGCGGGCCACGAACAGCCGGCGGCCCGCCTCCGTACGGCCGGGGCCGTCCGCCGCCGCCATCGGCTCCCCGGCGGGCTCCCCCGGCCCGCCCGCCCCACCGGAACCGGAAACGGGACCGGGACCGGAGCCGGAGCCGGACGGGGCGGCCACACCGTCCGTTCCCCGCGCCGCGCCCGGCGTGGCGGAGGATGCCGACACGCCGGGTACACCGCCCGCCGCGACCCGCTCCTCTTCCCGCCGCCGCTCCCGCTCCTGTTCCTGTTCCTGCTCCTGTTCCTGCTCCCGCTCCGCCGGAGGCGCCGCCGCCCGGCCCGCGTCCCGGCGCCGCAGCACCCGCAGCAGCAGGGGCCGGAGCGCCTCGCCCACCGCCAGCGCCAGCAGCAGATACAGCAGCATCGCCACCCAGTAGCTGCCCGGCCAGGCCACCACCTGCTTCACCGGGAACGGCACCCCGGCCTGCCCGCCCCACTGGAACAGCAGCGTGGTCACCGGCAGCAGCACCAGCAGGACGGTCCCGGCCCGCCGGTACCACCCGCCCGGGGCCGACACGTCGGCGACCAGCCGTTTCCACAGATACCAGTGGACCGCGCTCAGCAGCAGCAGTCCGACGAGGGCCGCGACGATGGCCATGAAGATCCAGTTCCTCTCACTGACACAGGTTCACCGGTCAGGACGCAAAAACCGCCCGATGCGATGACAGCTCCGACCACCTGCGCAACGATCATCGCCCGGAAGAACGTGCCGCCTCACCGGATCGGGCCCCTGCGCTGGCCGCTCTCACCGTGCCACGGGTTAAGTTCACGGTGTGCCGATTCTGCGATCGCCCTCTTTTCGGATCATGCCCCGCCGCCTCCGCATGCGCCGGGCGCTCGCGCTCCCGCTGAGCGCCGCGCTGCTCCCGGCAGCCGCCCTGCTGCCCGCCGCCACCGCCGCGTCCGCCACCACCACCGCGCCCGCCGCCGCGACGGCGGCCACCACGGCCGCAACCGACGAGACCACCGTCATCGGCGGGGAGCGCCTCGGCGCCCCCGGCCCCCAGGTCGACCCGGGCCCCGGCACCCCGGACCTGCCCGACGACCTCTCCTCCCGGGCCTGGATCGTCGCCGACGCCGAGACCGGCGAGGTGCTGGCCGCCCACAACGCGCACCTGCGGCTCGCCCCGGCCTCCACCCTCAAGATGCTGTTCGCGAACGCCCTCATCCCCAAGTTCGACTCCGAGGAGCTGTACACCGCCGAGCCCGAGCACTTCGCCGGCATGGGCGCGGGCAGCAGCGCGGTGGGCATCGCCGACCACCAGACGTACACCGTGGAGGACCTGTGGCACGGTGTCTTCCTCGCCTCGGGCAATGACGCCGTCCACGCCCTCACCGCCATGAACGGCGGCCTGGAGGCCACCGTCGCCGAGCTGAACGAACGCGCCGCCGACCTCCAGGCCCTGGACACCCACGTGGTCAGCCCGGACGGCTACGACGCCGAGGGCCAGACCTCCTCCGCCTACGACCTGACCCTCATCGCCCGCGACGGCCTCAAGAACGAGGACTTCCGCCGCTACGCCGCCACCGCCCGCGCCGAGTTCCCCGGCGGGGCACCGGCCGAGGACGAGGACGGCGAGCCGGGCGAGCGCGAGGCGTACCAGATCCAGTCCACCAACCGGCTGCTGGTCGGCGACCGCGGCCTGGAGCCGTACCCGGGCGTCGCCGGGGTCAAGAACGGCTACACCACCAACGCCGGCTACACCTTCACCGGCGTCGCCGAGCGCGGCGACCGGGTGCTGCTGGTCACCTGCATGGACCCGTCGGACGGCGACAGCCTCCAGGTGTACCGGGAGACCGCCGCCCTGTTCGACTGGGGGTTCGAGGCCGCCGGCTCCGTGGAGCCGGTCGGCGAACTGGTGCCGCCGCTCAGCGAGATCGAGGCCGCCGCCCGCGAGGCCCAGCTCGCCGGTGACAGCGGGGACACCGGGGCCGGCACCCCGCTGGACGCCGCCGCCGCGACCGGCACCCGGGAGGCGGGCATCGGCAGCGTGCTGGGCCTCACGGGCGGGGTGCTGGTCCTGATGGCCGTCGCCGCCTACGTCTTCCACCGAAAGCACCCGCTGCCCGCCGCCACCCGGCAGTCCCCAGAACGTCGGCGCCGGTCCGCTCCTCCGAGCTGACCGCCGTGGCCGTCCAGGCGCAGCAGGCGAGCACCAGCTTGGCGATCAGGTTGATCCAGATCAGCAGGGCGATCGGCGCGCCGAACGCCCCGTAGACGGTGCGCCCGGCGATGTTCAGCAGGTAGCCGCCGAGCAGCAGCTTCAGCACCTCGATCCCGGCCGCCCCGACCAGACAGGCGCCCACCAGGGCGCGCCGGGGCGGCCGTACGCCGGGCAGCCAGGCCAGGACGTACACCATCAGCGCGAAGGTGGAGGCGATGGCGAGCGTGTACGCGGCGGTGGTGAGCAGCGACTGGGCGATGCCGTTGCGCGGCACGCCGAGCCAGCTGGTGGCCCAGTGCACGGCGTTCATGGCGAGGGCGGAGGCGGTGAGCGAGAGCAGCACGACGGCGCCGAGCCCGGCCAGCACGCCGAGGTCCTTGGCCTTGCGCAGCAGCGGGTTGCCCTCCGGCTCGGGCAGGTCCCACACGGTGCGCAGGGTGCCGCGCAGCGAGTCGACCCAGGCGGCTCCGGTGGGCAGCAGCAGGAGCAGGGCGGCCAGCCCGATGGCGCCGGCGTTCTCGAAGAACGAGCGCAGGTCGAGCTGCTGGGAGATGCCGGGTACCTGGTGGGTGAACCACTCCTCGATGTCGGTGACCTGGGCGTCGCTGAGCACGGCGGCGGCGATGGAGGCGGCCAGCGCGATCACCGGGAAGAGGGTGAGGAAGCTGGTGAAGGTGACGGCGGCGGCCAGCCGGGTCCAGGCGCGGTCCTCCAGGTACCCGTAGACGCGGTAGGCGCGGGAGGCGAACAGGGCGGCGAAGGCGGAGCCCACCCCGGGCAGCCGGGACAGCCGCTCCTCGAAGGTGATGTCCCGTTCGCGGACGGTGCCGGGGTACCGTCCGCCGATGCCGGTGGCGCCCGCCACTCCGGAGGGCTTTGTCCCGTTTCCCATGGTGGGCAACTGTAGGGGTGCGCGCTGCCCCGTGCGGGGTTACGCGGCGGTCTCGGGGGTGCGTTCCCTGGTGGTGGCGGCCGCGGCCGTCGTGAACCGGAACTCCCGCTGGAGCCGCCAGGCGCCGTCCCGGCCCTGCTCGTACAGGGCGAACCCGGACGCCGTCCAGGCCGCCTCGTACTCGGCCAGCTCCTCCTCGGCGGCGTCCATGAGTTTCTCGTCGATGCCGTGCGCGATGGTCACGTGCGGGTGGTACGGGAACTGGAGCTTGCGGGCGAGCGGTCCCCGCGGGTCGCGCACCCGCTCCTGGAGCCAGCCGCACGCCGAGCCGCCCTCGACCACCTGGACGAACACCACCGGGGAGAGCGGGCGGAAGGTGCCGGTGCCGTACAGCCGCATCGGGAAGGGGCGGCCGGCGGCGGCGATGGCCGCCAGGTGCTCCTCGATCCGGGGGCGCTCGCCGGGCTCGACCGCCGTGGGCGGCAGCAGGGTGACATGGGTGGGGATCTTCGCGGCGGCGGCATCGCCGAAGCCCAGACGGCACTGCTGCAACCGGCTGCCGTACGGCTCAGGTACCGCGATCGACACGCCCAGCGTGACGGTCCCCACAACCCGCTCCCTTCCTGCTGTACTGCCCGGCGGCCGGCGCGGCCAGTGTGCCGGGGGGACCCGGCCGCGCGGGGCGGGCCGGGATCCGTTTTCCGTCATTCTTCCCGCGCTGCGCGGTTCACGGCCTCGGCGGCAGAAGTCCCACCCGGTCGTACGCGGTGGCCAGCGACGCGGCGGCGACCTCGCGGGCCTTGGCGGCGCCCTTGGCGAGCAGCGCGTCCAGCTCGGCCGGGTCGGCGAGGAACTCCTGGGTGCGCTCGCGGAACGGCGTCACCCAGTCGGCGACGATCCCGGCCAGCTCGGTCTTGAGCGCGCCGTACAGCTGCCCGGCGAACTTCTCCTCCAGCTCGGGCACGGTGGTGCCGGTCAGCGCCGAGTGGATGACGAGCAGATTGCTGATGCCGGGCTTGCCCTGCGGGTCGTACCGGATCTCGGTGCCGGTGTCGGTGACCGCGGACTTGATCTTCTTCGCCGAAGCCTTCGGCTCGTCCAGCAGATTGATGATGCCCTTCGGCGAGGACGCCGACTTGCTCATCTTGATGGCCGGATCCTGGAGGTCGTAGATCTTGGCGGCGTCCTTGAGGATGTAGGGCGCCGGGACGGTGAACGTCTGGCCGAACCGCCCGTTGAAGCGCTCGGCCACATCGCGGGTCAGCTCGATGTGCTGGCGCTGGTCCTCGCCGACGGGCACCTGGTCGGCCTGGTACAGCAGGATGTCGGCGACCTGGAGCACCGGGTAGGTGAACAGGCCCACGGTGGTGGCCTCGGCGCCCTGCTTGGCGGACTTGTCCTTGAACTGGGTCATCCGGGACGCCTCGCCGAAGCCGGTGAGGCAGTTCATCACCCAGGCCAGCTGGGTGTGCTCGGCGACATGGCTCTGGACGAACAGGGTGCAGCGCTCGGGGTCGACCCCGGCCGCCAGCAGCTGGGCGGCGGCCAGCCGGGTCGCGGCGCGCAGTTCGGCCGGATCCTGCGGGATGGTGATGGCGTGCAGGTCCACCACCATGTAGAAGGCGTCGTGCGTCTCCTGGAGGGCCACCCACTGCCGGACGGCACCGAGGTAGTTGCCGAGGTGGAACGAGCCCGAGGTCGGCTGGATTCCGGAGAGCACGCGCGGACGATCAGTGGCCATGCCCTCCATTGTCTCAGGCCCGTGGTGATCCCCGGCACGGGTGGTGCGGACGGTACGGGCCGGGCCGCCGGGCCGTCCGCTGACCGGACGTCTGCCCGCGGTTCCTTCCGCCTCCTGGCGCCCGGCGCGACGATCGGCGGCGGATGATCCCCGCCGGTGCCGCCGGAAGATCACGGATCGGAAAGCGCCATGATCGCGAGTTCGTCCCTGTCCACCACCTCGCCGGCCGACCACCTCGCCGCCGCCGCGGCGCACGGCGCGCCCACCCACGATCCGCTGCCGGTGGTGATCGGCTCGGCGCGCGGGGCCTGGGTCACCGATGTAGCCGGGCGCCGCTGTCCGGATCTGCTGGCCCAGTCCCCGGCGCTGGCCTTCGGCCACCGGCACCCACGGCCGGTCGCCGAGGCGCGGGCGCGGCTGAACCGGCTCACCCTCACCTCGCGCGCCGGCCACCACGAGCATGTCGGCGCGCTGTGCGCCCGGCCGGCCGCGCTGTGCGGGATGGAGATGGCGCTGCCGGTGTCCACCGGGGGAGGAGGCGTTACGGGCGGCGCCGGCGGCGGCGCGCTGAGGGACGGCGGCCGGTCGGGGCGGGATGGGGGAGCGTACGCCGGTCGTGCGCGACGCGGGTCGCGCCGGTCCGTGCGTCCACACGCTGGATTGCGGGCGTCGGCTACGGGGGACGGGCTCGGTGCCCGGACACCGCGCCGGTCCCGGGTCCCACGACACACGGCAGAGGTGGTTCATGACCGGAATCGGCACCGGCCCCGGCGAAGTCTCCCCGCCCCGGCAAGACAGCGGTGAGCCGCGCGCCACCGTCCCGGAGCCCCGTACCGCACGGCCGGACACGGACGGCGGAGACGGGCCGGCGGCGGCCGGCCCCTGGTGGCAGCTCTCCGACGGCGGCCGGCCGCGCCGGGCGATGCTGTGGCTGGGCGGACTGGCAGGGGCGGGCGCCGTCGCCTGGGTGTCGGCGGTGTCCACCGGCCTCGGCGACCGCTGGGTCGCGGAGGACCCGCCGGTCACCTGCCCCGGCCAGGGCTGCGACGGCCGCAACCCGGAGGCGGCCGGCTGCGGAGCGGACGCGTACTCCTACCGCCCGGCGGAGAACAACCCCGTGGCGCTCCAGATCCGGTTCAACCCGGCCTGCAACGCGGTCTGGGGAAAGATCACGACGGGCGAGACGGGTGACGTGGTCACAGCGCAGGTGGCGGACGGGCCCGTACGCCGGGCCGCCATCGACTATGACGACGACGTCTTCACCAGGATGACGACGGTCGACAACGGCGCCTTCACGGTGACGGTCTGCGCCACCCCCACCGCCCGCGCGGACCGTACCGGCGACTGGGATCCGTACTGCATCAGCGCCTCCCAGGACTCGCTCTGGCACTGAGCCGTGTCCACGGTGGAACGCGGTCGTCCCTTGGGAGGGGGCCGGGGCGGGGGCTAGGGTGGGTCTGGGTATCTTGATGACGAGATATTGAGATCCCAGGGAAAGACCCAGCCGGCTCGGAGGGACAGACCGCACCCATGGCAAAGATCAAGGTAGCCAACCCCGTCGTCGAACTCGACGGCGACGAGATGACCCGGATCATCTGGCAGTTCATCAAGGACAAGCTGATCCTTCCGTACCTCGACGTCGAGCTGAAGTACTACGACCTCGGCATCGAGCACCGGGACGCCACCAACGACCAGGTGACCGTCGACGCCGCCGAAGCGATCAAGCGGTACGGGGTCGGCGTGAAGTGCGCCACCATCACCCCGGACGAGGCGCGGGTCGAGGAGTTCGGCCTGAAGAAGATGTACCGCTCGCCCAACGGCACCATCCGCAACATCCTGGGCGGCGTGATCTTCCGCGAGCCGATCATCATGGAGAATGTGCCGCGTCTGGTCCCCGGCTGGACACAGCCCATCGTCGTCGGCCGTCACGCCTTCGGCGACCAGTACCGCGCCACCGACATCAAGGTGCCGGGCGAGGGCACCCTGACCCTGTCGTTCACCCCCAAGGACGGCTCCGAGCCGGTCGAGCTGGAGGTGTACGAGTTCCCGTCCTCCGGTGTCGCGCTGGCGATGTACAACCTGGACGACTCCATCCGCGACTTCGCCCGTGCCTCCTTCCGGTACGGCCTGGAGCGCAACTTCCCGGTGTACATGTCCACCAAGAACACGATCCTGAAGGCCTACGACGGCCGCTTCAAGGACCTGTTCCAGGAGGTCTTCGACGCCGAGTTCAAGGAGGAGTTCGACAAGCGCGGGCTCACCTACGAGCACCGGCTGATCGACGACATGGTCGCCGCCGCCCTGAAGTGGGAGGGCGGCTACGTGTGGGCCTGCAAGAACTACGACGGTGACGTGCAGTCCGACATCGTCGCCCAGGGCTTCGGCTCGCTGGGCCTGATGACCTCCGTGCTGATGACCCCCGACGGCAAGACCGTCGAGGCCGAGGCCGCGCACGGTACGGTCACCCGCCACTACCGGCAGCACCAGCAGGGCAAGGCGACCTCCACCAACCCGATCGCGTCCATCTTCGCGTGGACCCGGGGCCTGGCCCACCGCGGCAAGCTCGACAACACCCCCGAGGTGACCGAGTTCGCGCAGAAGCTGGAGCAGGTCTGCATCGAGACCGTCGAGGGCGGTCAGATGACCAAGGACCTCGCGCTGCTCATCGGCAAGGACCAGCCGTGGCTGACCACCGAGGAGTTCCTGGCGGCCCTGGACGAGAACCTGAAGAAGAAGATCGCGGCGACCGCGTGACACCGTAGCGGCACAGCACCACCGCGCGGGCCCCGGCGGCACCGGGGCCCGCGCGCACCTCTCACCCCAGTACCGGCATGGAAGCGGAGTAGGCCAGAGATGTCCCAGACCCCCGTCAACGTCACCGTCACCGGCGCGGCCGGCCAGATCGGCTACGCGCTGCTGTTCCGGATCGCCTCCGGCCAGCTGCTGGGCCCCGATGTCCCGGTCCGGCTGCGGCTGCTGGAGATCACCCCGGCGCTGAAGGCCGCCGAGGGCACCGCCATGGAACTGGACGACTCGGCCTTCCCGCTGCTGTCCGGCATCGACATCACCGACGACCCGAACGTGGCGTTCGCCGGCACCAACGTCGCGCTGCTGGTCGGCGCCCGGCCCCGTACCAAGGGCATGGAGCGCGGCGATCTGCTGGAGGCCAACGGCGGCATCTTCAAGCCGCAGGGCAAGGCCATCAACGACCACGCGGCGGACGACGTCAAGGTGCTGGTGGTCGGCAACCCGGCCAACACCAACGCGCTGATCGCCCAGGCGGCGGCCCCCGACGTCCCGGCCGAGCGGTTCACCGCGATGACCCGGCTCGACCACAACCGGGCGCTGACCCAGCTGGCGAAGAAGACCGGTTCGGCCGTCTCCGACATCCGCCGGCTGACGATCTGGGGCAACCACTCGGCGACCCAGTACCCGGACATCTTCCACGCGGAGATCGCCGGCAAGAACGCCGCCGAGACCGTGAACGACGAGGCGTGGCTGGCGGATGAATTCATCCCCACCGTGGCCAAGCGCGGCGCGGCGATCATCGAGGCCCGCGGCGCCTCCTCGGCCGCCTCCGCCGCCAACGCGGCCATCGACCACGTCCACACCTGGGTCAACGGCACCCCGGAGGGCGACTGGACCTCGATGGCGGTGCCGTCGGACGGCTCCTACGGCGTCCCGGAGGGCATCATCTCCTCCTTCCCGGTCACCACTTCGGGTGGTTCGTACGAGATCGTCCAGGGCCTGGAGATCAACGCGTTCTCCCGCACCCGCATCGACGCCTCCGTCAAGGAGCTGTCGGACGAGCGAGAGGCCGTGCGCGCACTGGGCCTGATCTGACCGGTTGGGCATATCCTGCGGAAGCGGCCCCGTACGAGCGCGTGTTCGTACGCGCTCGACCGGGGCCGCCGCCGCCCGCTCAGCCCGAAGGCCGAAGGAACGGACACCATGCGGAACTGCCGGCGCGCCCTGATCAGCGGGATCGCGGTGCTGGGCCTCACCCTGAGCAGTGGCTGCGCCCTGCTGGACGAACGGGTGGCCGGGGCGAGCGAGGAGCCCGGGGAGCGGATCGCGATCGCGGTGCCCGACTGGCCGGGCGGGCAGGCGAACGCGGCGGTGGCCGGTTATGTGCTGGAGACGGAGCTGGGCGTCGGCGTCGATCTGGTGCCGGTGGACCAGTCCCGCGCCTGGGACGGGCTGAACGACGGCACGCTCCACGCGGTGCTGGAGGACTGGGGCGGGCTGCCGGAGAAGACGGAGCTGTACGTCCGGCAGAAGCGCAGCGTGGTGGACGCCGGGGAGCTGGGTGTCACCGGCCACATAGGGTGGTTCGTGCCGAAACGGTTCTCCGACGCGCACCCGGACGTGCTGGACTGGGAGAACCTCAACGACTTCGCCGACGACTTCAACGGCGAACTCCTCCAGGCGGACGCCGCTTACGCCACCTTCGACGCGGCCATCATCGAGGAACTCGGCCTGGAGCTGACCCCGGTGGCGGCGGGCAGCGAGAGCGCGCTGCTGGAGACCATCACCGAGGCGTCCAGGACCGGCGCGCCGCTGCTGGCCTACTGGTGGCAGCCGCACTGGCTGAACGCCGAGGTGGAGATGGCGGAGATACGCCTCCCCCGGCACACCCTGGGCTGCCAGAACGACCCGGCGACCGTCGCCTGCGCCTATCCCGATCTGTCGCCGCGCAAGTACCTGAACGCGGCCTTCGCCCAGTCCGACACCCCCGCCGCCGACTTCCTGCGGGCCTTCGCGTGGTCCACGGACGACCAGAACGAGGTCGCCCGGCTGATCGAGGCCGAGGGCCTGTCGCCGGGGGCGGCGGCCGAGCGGTGGGTCACGGAGAACCCGGAGACCGTGGACGGCTGGCTGCCCGGCCAGGACGACTGAGCACCGCCCCGCCGGGCGGCCGGCCACCGGACAGCTGGGCAAGGGGAAACCCCCGGAGCCGGCACGGGAGTGAACCGGCCCCGGGGGTCATCCGGGGTGAGGGGTGCGAAACGCTCAGCGGCGGGTGCGGCCACCCACCGGCGCCTTGGCGCCCTTGGTCAGTTCGGCGGCCTTGTCCACTTTCTCGGCCTCCTCCAGGGCGGCCACCGCCTCCTCGATCAGGCGCTCCTCCGTCTTGCGGCGCTGCGCCGCCAGGTAGGCGGCCCGTTCCGCGCGGAAGGATTTGAGCGTGGCCACACACATCGCGATCATCACGAAACTGAAGGGCAGCGCGATGATGATCGCCACCGTCTGGAGGGTGGTCAGCGCGTCGCTGCCCGCCGCCACCAGCAGGGCGATGGCCACGGTGCCCTCGACGACCGACCAGAACACCCGGCTCCAGCGCGGCGGGGTGGGGTCGCCGCCCGAGGCCAGCATGTCCACCACGTAGGAGCCGGAGTCGGAGGAGGTCACGAAGAACAGCACGATCAGCAGCATCGTCAGACCCGCGACCAGGGCACCGCCCGGGAAGTGGTCGAGCAGCTGGAAGAGGGCGCTGTCCTTGTCCACACCGTCCGCGCCGACCATCGAGCCGGGCTCGCCCCGCTCCTGGTGCACGGCGGAGCCGCCGATGACGGAGTACCAGAAGAAGGTCAGCAGCGAGGGAACCAGCAGCACGCCGCCGACGAACTGCCGCACGGTGCGGCCCTTGGAGACCCGGGCGATGAAGATGCCGACGAAGGGCGCCCAGGAGATCCACCAGCCCCAGTAGAAGACGGTCCAGCCGCTCACCCAGGCCTTGCCGTCCTCGCCGTACGCGGCTCCGGTGTCGAAGCTGAGCGAGGGCAGCGCCTGGAGGTAGTTGCCGATGTTCTCGGTGAAGTCCGACAGCAGCAGGGTGGTGGAGCCGGCGATCAGGATGAAGGCCATCAGGCAGAAGAACAGCACCATGTTGGTGTTGGACAGCCACTTCATGCCCTTGCCGAGACCGGAGATCACCGAGATCAGCGCCAGCAGCGTGATGCCGACGATCAGCGCGACCTGGAGCGCGGTGCCCGGGTTGTCGGCCCAGCCGAGGAAGTCGGCACCCGCGGATATCTGCATCACGCCGAAACCGAGCGAGGTGGCGACACCGAAGACGGTGCCGACCAGCGCGATGACGTCGATGACGTCACCGGCCCTGCCCTTCACGCGGTCGCCCAGCAGCGGCTCCAGGGCCCAGCGGATGGAGACCGGCCGGCCCTTGCGGTGCACGGCGTAGGCGATGGCGAGGCCGACCACCACGTAAATGGCCCAGGGGTGGATGCCCCAGTGCAGGAAGGTCTGCGAGAACGCGGCGCGCGCGGCCTCCGCCTCGCCGCCGTCGACGCCGGGGCGCGGCGAGTCGTAGAAGGTCAGCGGCTCGGCGACGCCCCAGTAGACCAGGCCGATGCCCATCCCGGCGGCGAACAGCATCGCCAGCCAGGAGGCGGTGGAGAAGTCCGGCTTGTCGTCGTCCTTGCCCAGCTTGATGTCACCGAAGCGGCTCAGGCCCACCCAGACGACGAAGACCACGAAGAGTGAGACCAGCACCATGTAGTACCAGCCGAGGTTGCCGACCACGTCGGAGTTGAGCGCCATGACCGCACGGTTCGCGGCGTCGTCCCAGATGATGGCCCACAGCACGAAGGCACCGATGATCGCGACGGAGGGCCAGAAGACCCAGGGTGCGATCGTGCGGTACCAGGGCTCTGGCCTCACCGGTGACGGTGCGGGTTTCCGGTCGGACATGCGTTTCCCCTCTGGGCGGTGCGAAGGCCGTGCAAACGGCCTGGTCAACGTGTCGCGCCTGCCCGAGAAGGAAAGATGTATGTGTCACGATTGGGTCTCTGTGCGGAGACGAACAGCACACGGGCCTCAGCAGCCGCCCCCGCCACCGCTGTCTCCCCCGCCACCGCCGTCCCCGGCGGCGAAGAAACCGCCGCCGCCCGATGAGTTGCTCCCGCTCCCGGGACGGCGTCCCGCCCGGGCCCGCTTGCCCAGGCTCCGGACGATGATCAGCAGCACGGTGCCCCAGAACAGCACCAGTGCGATGGGGAACACGATGACAAACGTTTCGATCGGCACGGCCCCCGCCCCCTCTCCCTGCGGGCCTCCTGCCCGGCCGCGGCCCCCGCACACGGCGCGGCACAGCTCCGGGACGGACCTGTGACCGTCCCGGTACCGCTGTTATCCCGCCGAGAACCGCAGCACGTCGTTGAGGAACGGCACCTCCAGCCACGGCCTGGGCTGGGCCATCAGCGTCAGCAGCACGATCGTGGCGCCGAACACCCCGTAGGTGACGATGTCGGTGGTCCGCGAGCGCACCGCGAGCATGCCCACCTCCGGCACCCAGGCGCGCAGCAGGGCGCCCGCCACCAGGGAGCCGCCGACGATGAGCAGCCCCACCCGGAAGTTGCCGAGGGTGACCAGCAGTCCCACCAGCGTGCCGCCGATCACCGCCACCAGCGGCCACTGGCGTATGGCGGCGGGTGCGGTGCCGGGCGCGGTGCGGCGGCCGCCCTCGGGGCGTGCGGTGTCCCGGGTGCTGTACTTGTCGGAGGGGGTGCCGCCACCGCCGACGGTGGCGACCTTCCGCACCCGGCGCACCCAGCCGCGTACCGGGCCCGGCAGCCCGATCCTGCGGGTCATGCGGTGGCCACCTGCCGCTCGGCCGCCTCGACCACGTTGCTCAGCAGCATCGCCCGGGTCATCGGGCCGACGCCGCCGGGGTTCGGGGAGAGCCAGCCGGCCACCTCCGCGACGCCCGGGTGGACGTCGCCGGTGATCTTGCCGTTCTCGTCCCGGCTGACGCCGACGTCCAGGACGGCGGCGCCCGGCTTCACGTCCTCCGGCTTGACCAGGTGCGGTACGCCGGCCGCCGCGACGACGATGTCGGCGCGGCGCAGTTGCGCGGACAGGTCGCGGGTGCCGGTGTGGCACTGGGTGACGGTGGCGTTCTCGCTGCGGCGGGTGAGCAGCAGCGGCAGTGAGCGGCCGACGGTGATGCCCCGGCCGACGACGGCGACCTCGGCGCCGGCGATCTCTACCCCGTGCCGGCGCAGCAGCTCGATGATGCCGGCCGGGGTGCAGGGCAGCGGGGCGGGCTCGTTGAGGACGAGCCGGCCGAGGTTGACGGGGTGCAGGCCGTCGGCGTCCTTGGCGGGGTCCATGAGGGCGAGGACGCGGTTGGTGTCGATGCCGCGCGGGAGCGGGAGCTGCACGATGTAGCCGGTGCAGGCGGGGTCCTCGTTCAGCTCGCGGACGACGGCCTCGATCTCCTCCTGGCTCGCGGTGGCGGGCAGCTCGCGCTGGAGGGAGGCGATGCCGACGGCCGCGCAGTCGCGGTGCTTGCCGGCCACGTACTTCTGGCTGCCGGGGTCCTCCCCGACCAGGACGGTGCCGAGACCGGCGGTGATGCCGCGCTCACGGAGGGCCTGGACCCGGGTGGTGAGGTCGGACTTGATCGCGGCGGCGGTCGCCTTGCCATCGAGAATCTGCGCGCTCATGCCCCCATCCTCGCGGATGCGGGGGCCTGGCCTCCAATCGCCCGCCGGTAACCCTGGACAGGGCGCGGGTGGGCGCGATCAAATGACGAGCGGCATTGTCTGCGATTGAAGCTTTCCGAGAGGGCCGTTGACCCTATGAGCACTTCCCCGCCCCCGCAGCTGCCCGGCCGCGTCCGGACGGCCCGTACCGTCTCCTACGCCGTGGCCGTGATCACCCTGCTGATGGCGGCGATCTCGCTGCAGGCCGGGTTCGGGGACGAGGAGGCGCTGCGGGAGCTGGAGATGACGGCGGGGCCGGTCATCGCGCTCGGGGTGATCTTCCTGGTGTACGCGGCGGCCGGGTTCGCGCTGGCGGCCCGGTTCGCCAAGGGCGGTGCCGGGGTGCGGATCGGCGGGCTCGTGTGGGGCACGGCGGGGATCGTGCTGGGTTTCGGCACCGGGATGCTGGGGCTGCTGGTGCTCGCCGCCTCGGCGACGGTCGTGGTGCTGCTGGTGATGAAGGACAGCCAGGTCTGGTTCAGCCGCGCCCAGAAGTAACGGGTGGGGTGTGTACGTGAGTTGGACGGCGCGTTATCAACTCGCGTAGCAGGCGTCATGAACACGTCATCTACAGCCTCAACAATCTGTCGGGAACCCCTACCCCCACCACGGGAGGATCCCGATGCTCACCCGCGCCCGACGCCGCGCCACCGTGCTCATCACCGCACTGTGCACCGCGCTGCTGTTCGTCCTGCTGGGCCAGCCGGCCACCGCCGCTCCCCCCAACATCCCCTCCGCCGCCACCGCCCGCACCGAGCTGAACGCCCTGCGGGTCGCCGCCGAGGGCTCCATGACCGGCTACTCCCGTGACCTCTTCCCGCACTGGACCAGCTCCGGCGGCTGCACCACCCGCCAGACCGTCCTCAAGCGGGACGGCAGCAACGTCGTGGTGGACGGCAACTGCCAGCCCACCTCCGGCAGCTGGTACAGCCCCTTCGACGGAGTCACCGTCACCAGCGCCTCCGGCGTGGACATCGACCACATCGTGCCGCTCGCCGAAGCCTGGCGCTCGGGAGCCAACTCCTGGACCACCGACACCCGCCGCGCCTTCGCCAACGACCTGTCCAACCCCCAGCTGATCGCCGTCAGCGCCTCGTCCAACCGCTCCAAGGGCGACCAGGACCCCGCCGACTGGAAGCCGGTCTCCTCCTACCAGTGCACCTACGCCCGGATGTGGATACGCGCCAAGTACCGCTGGAACCTCAGTGTGGACTCGGCCGAGAAATCGGCCCTGACAACCATGCTGGGCACCTGCTGATCTGGTCAGATGTCCCGTATGAGTGAACGCTATTCCACTTTCAAGGCGCCGCGCGGCGGCATCATGACCACCGAGGTCGGCGCGATCACCGGTGAACTGGAACTGCACACGGCGGCGGACGAGAACGGCCTCCTCGCGCTGCGCATCCGGTACGCGGGCGCCGACGAGTGGTACACGATCGAGGGCTCCCCGTACCAGCTGCACGACGCGCGCGACGCGGACGTCCTGCACACCATCCTCATCGAGATGCTGCACCGGCCACAGCCCTGACCCCCACGGCCGACGGCCGCGCCCCCGGGCGGGGGGGGGGGCCGGGGCCGCCCCCGCGCCCGCCCCCGGGTGCGCCCCCGCCGGGGGGGGGGCCCCCCCCCCCCCCCCCGCCCCCGCCC
>NZ_JBHWJL010000018.1:1118-36481 GCF_042731495.1 Streptomyces sp. NPDC059853 | reverse complement strand
CGCCCGCCCCGACCAGCCGAAGTTCACCCACCGTCGCACCGGCGAGCTGGTCGACCCACTGTTCGCCGTCCGGGCCCTGCGTCGCGTAACCCCAGGCGCCGGACTCCGCGTTCAGCTGCCAGAACGACCAGTACGTGTAACTCGCCGCCCACGCCTGTGTCGCGGGGACGCACAGCAGCAGGACCGCCCCGAGCAGTGCCAGCGCCCGGCGCACGTTACGCGTCCGCCTTGCCGGAACCGGAGCCGGAGCCGGAGCCGGAGTCAGCGCCGGAACCGGGGCCCGCCTCGCCGTTCCGGGGCCGCGCCGAGCGGCGCACGCTCAGGACGACGCCGATGCCGATCCCGACGGCCAGCCCGATGAGGATCACCCACACCAGGGACCCCGAACCGCCCTCCTCCGAGGACGACGCCGACTCGGTGGCCGGGCCCGCGCCCTCCGGCGCCGGGCCCAGCAGCGACAGCTCACTGATCAGATCCGTGCCGCCGAAGCCCTCCGGCGCCGCGCCGACCGCGTGCGCGGCGAGCACCAGGGTGCCCACCGCCGCCGGGTTGGCCGCGTAGTCCGGCCAGTCGCCGTGGTGTTCGCGCAGCCAGCCCAGGACGGCCTCGGCCGTCTCCTGCTCACCGGCCGCCGCCAGCGCGATCACCGCACGGGCGGTCGAGCCGAAGTCCGGCTGCTCCTCGGCCCCCGGGAACGCGGTGACCAGAGGCTGCTCGCCCGCCTCCAGCCGCGCCGTGAGGTACGCCGCGCCGGCCGTCCCGGTGGTCTGCGGGGTGACGTCCCCGACCGGCTGGTCGCCGTCGCACGCCAGCGCGCCCGCCGGCACCTCCGACTCCTCCCCGCCCTCCTGCTCCTGTCCCTGGTCCTGCTCCGTGCCGCCGTCCTGCTCCGTGCCGTCGTCCGGGTTCGCGCCGTCGTCCGGGTTCGCGCCGTCGGCCTCGTCCGTCCCGGCGGCGTCCGGCGTCACCAGCAGGCCCGCGCCCTGGAGCGCCAGCACCACGTCCACCGTCGCCGCGTCGTTGACGAACAGCTCGCCCGACTCCGGGTCCGGCTGCCACGCGAACCCGCCGCGCTCGGCCGCCGGTGCCGTGCAGCCCAACTGGAGCCCGGTCAGCGCGTCGTAGGGGCCCGACCCGTCGCGGGTGACCTCCGCCGGGTCCGTACCGGCCGCCACCAGCGCGCCGACCACCACCGCCGTGGAGCTGGCGTCGCTCGCACCACCCGGGTTGTAACTCCAGCCGCCGTCCGCGTTCTGCACCCCGGCCAGCCAGTCCACCGCGTCGCCGACCACCTCGTCGTGCCCGCCGAGCGCGGCCAGCGCCTGCACGGCGACCGCCGTCGCGTTCGAGTCGGACAGGGTCACATCCCCGCAGTCCTGCTCCTCCGGCTCGGCGCGGTACGCCTGGAACGAGCCGTCCGCGCACTGCTGCCCCGCCAGCCACTCGACGGCCTCGGTCGCCGGGGTGTAGCCCGCCGCGTTCTGCGCCAGCAGCGCGATCGACTGCCGCCACACCCCGTCGTACTGCGGGTCGGCCGCGCCGAACAGGGCCTCCGGCAGGGCGTCGTCCGGCGAACCGGGCGCCGCCACGGCACCCACGGGCGTGGCGAAGACGATCGCGGCGGCGCCGGCCAGAGCCAGGGCGCCACGGCGTGGGCGCGTCAGATGCATGTGCGGGATGCCTTTCTGCGTACGGTCGGCCCACTCTATCCGCCCGGTTTCCGCCGCTTTCCCGCCCGTCCGCGCCCCACTCACCGGCCCCCACGTGGCGTTCATCACCTTCCCCGGCACCCGCCCGCCCCGGCGGGGCAAGCTATCTTCTTTCGGAACCTGCTGACTTACCCATGGGTAGCCGCTTGACGGAGGGGGCCGGGCGTGACCACCGCTGAGGCCGGCGTCGCCGGCACCGACCGCCCACTGAACATCGCGCTGCTCACCTACAAGGGCAACCCGTTCTGCGGCGGCCAGGGCGTGTACGTACGGCACCTGTCCCGCGAACTCGCCGCGCTCGGCCACCGGGTGGAGGTCATGGGCGCCCAGCCCTACCCCGTGCTCGACGCGCTCGGCGACGGCGTCACCTTCACCCCGCTGCCCAGCCTCGACCTGTACCGGCAGCCCGACCCGTTCCGTACCCCGCGCCGCGACGAGTACCGCGACTGGGTCGACCGCCTCGAATACGCCACCATGCGCACCGGCGGCTTCCCCGAACCGCTCACCTTCTCGCTGCGCGCCCGCCGGGTACTCGCCGCCCGCCGCGCCGACTTCGACGTGGTGCACGACAACCAGACGCTCGGCTACGGGCTGCTCGGCCTGCCGGAACGCACCGGGCTGCCGCTGGTCACCACCGTCCACCACCCCATCACCGTGGACCGCCGCCTCGAACTCGCCGCCGCCCCCACCCGGGCCCGGCGCCTGTCGCTGCGCCGCTGGTACGCGTTCACGCGCATGCAGAAACGTGTCGCCCGCCGGCTGCCGTCCATCCTCACCGTCTCCGGCTCCTCCCGGCAGCAGATCATCGACGACCTCGGGGTGCGCCCGGACCGGGTGCGGGTCGTGCCCATCGGCGCCGACACCCGGGTCTTCCACCCCGACCCGGCCGTCCCCGTGGTCCTCGGCCGGATCGTCACCACCTCCAGCGCGGACGTGCCGCTCAAGGGCCTGGTGCATCTCGTCGAGGCGCTGGCCAAGGTCCGCACCGAACACCCCGCCGCGCACCTCGTCGTGGTCGGCTCCCGCCCGCAGCCCGGCGGCCCGGTCGCCGAGGCCATGGACCGCTTCGGCCTCGGAGAGGGTTCGGGGGCCGTGGAGTTCGTCAAGGGCATCAGCGACACCGAACTCGGCGACCTGCTGCGCGGCGCCGAGATCGCCGCCGTCCCCTCGCTGTACGAGGGGTTCTCGCTGCCCGCTGCCGAGGCCATGGCCACCGGCACCCCGCTGGTGGCCACCACCGGCGGCGCCATCCCCGAGGTCGCGGGCCCGGACGGCGAGACCTGTCTGGCCGTCCCGCCGGGCGACGCGGGGGCGCTGGCCACGGCGCTCGGCCGGCTGCTGGCCGACGGCGCGCTGCGCGCCCGCATCGGCGCGGCCGGCAGAGAACGGGTGCTGGCCCGCTTCACCTGGCGGCAGGCCGCCATCGGCACGGTCGAGCGCTACCGCGCCGCGCTCGACGCCCGTTCCTGAACCCGGCTGGACTGCCCGCCCCGGCCCGGCTCCGCACCGGCGTGCCGGAGGTCCCCGGGCGACCGGCCACCGACCGTACCGACCGCTCACCGACCGCACCGACCGTACCCACCGCACGAGCACGACCACCGCAGCAGAACGCACCACCGCACGGAACAACAACAGAAGGAGCCACCCGGTGCTGACCGTGGACTTCACCCGCTTTCCGCTCGCACCCGGGGACCGGGTCCTGGATCTGGGCTGCGGCGCGGGACGGCACGCCTTCGAGTGTTACCGGCGCGGCGCCCACGTCGTCGCGCTGGACCGCGACGGCGAGGAGGTCCGTACGGTCGCCGGCTGGCTGGCCGCCATGCGCGAGGCGGGCGAGGCCCCGGCCGGCGCCGCCGCCGTGGCCGTCGAGGGCGACGCGTTCGCGCTGCCGTTCGCCGACGAGACGTTCGACGCGGTCATCATCTCCGAGGTCATGGAGCACATCCCCGACGACCGGGGCGTCCTCGCCGAACTCGTCCGGGTCCTCAAGCCCGGCGGACGCATCGCCGTCACCGTCCCCCGGTACGGCCCCGAGCGGGTCTGCTGGGCGCTCAGCGACGCCTACCACCAGGTCGAGGGCGGCCACATCCGCATCTACCGGCCGCGCCAGCTGCTCGCCCGCATCCGCGAGGCCGGGCTGCGCCCGTACGGCAGCCACTGGGCGCACGCGCTGCACTCGCCGTACTGGTGGCTCAAGTGCGCCTTCGGCGTGGACAACGACAAGGCGCTGCCGGTGCGCGCGTACCACAAGCTGCTGGTCTGGGACATCATGAAGAAGCCGATGGCGACCCGGATCGCCGAGGACGTGCTGAACCCGCTGATCGGCAAGAGCTTCGTCGTGTACGCGACCAAGCCCCGCCGCCCCCGGCAGGTGCGCGCGTGACGGGCCGGGAGCCGGACACCGAGCGCGGCGCGGGGACCGGGCGGCTCGCGCTGCCCGGGGTGCTCACCGCCGAACAGGCCGCCCGTACCGCCGCCGCCATCGCCGCGCTCCAGCGCGCCGACGGCGCCATACCGTGGTTCCGGGGGCACCACCTGGACCCCTGGGACCACATCGAGGCCGCGATGGCCCTGGACGCGGCGGGCGACCACGGGCGCGCCGCCGCCGCGTACGACTGGCTGGCCCGCCACCAGCTGCCGGACGGCTCCTGGTACGCCGGGTACGCGGACGGCGACGCCGCCCGGCCCACCGACCGGGGCAAGGAGACCAACTTCTGCGCCTATGTGGCGGTCGGCGTCCTGCACCACTATCTCGCCACCGGGGACGAGGAGTTCCGGGACCGGATGTGGCCCGTGGTGTACGCGGCGGTGGAGTTCGTCCTGGCGCTCCAGCACCCCGGCGGCGCGATCGGCTGGCGCCGGGACGCGGACGGCACCCCCGCCGAGGGGGCGCTGCTCACCGGCTGCTCCTCCATCCACCAGGCGCTGCGCTGCGCGCTGGCCCTGGCCGAACAGCGCGAGGACCCGCAGCCGGACTGGGAACTGGCCACCGGGCGGCTGGGGCACGCGCTGCGTCACCACCCCGGGCAGTTCCTCGACAAGTCCGCCTACTCGATGGACTGGTACTACCCGGTGCTCGCCGGGGCGCTGCGCGGGCCCGGGGCGCTGGCCCATCTGGACGCGCGCTGGGCGGAGTTCGTGGTGGACGGGCTGGGGGTGCGGTGTGTGTCCACCAACCCGTGGGTGACGGGCGGCGAGAGCGCCGAACTGGCGCTGGCCCTGTGGGCGGCGGGCGACAGCGAGCGGGCGGCCCGCGTGCTGCGCTGGATCGGCCATCTGCGGGCGCCGGACGGGCTGTACTGGACGGGGTACGTGTACGCGGACCGGACGATCTGGCCCCGGGAGCGGACCGCCTGGACAGCCGGGTCGGTGCTGCTCGCGGTGGCCGCGCTGACCGGCGAACCGGCGACGGACGCCGTCTTCGGCGGGGCCGGGCTGCCGCGCGGGCTGGAGAGCGGGGAGTGCTGCGGGCCGGCCTGAGCGGCGGCGCGTGAACGGACGTCCGGAGCGAGGGAAGGCGGGCGGCCCCCGGCCCGGCGCGGGGAACTGGGGGTGGCCCGGACCCGGCTGCGGGAACGACAGAGGGCGGCGGGCCGTTGATGGCCCGCCGCCCTCAGCTGTCGCGTCCGCCAGACCGGTTCACCCGGGCCGACTCAGCCGCGCTGGATCCCGGAGGTGTCCTGGAGCACGCCGCGGCGGCCGTCCTGGGTCTGGGCGACCAGCGCCTGGCCGCGCTGCTCGACCGCCAGGTACCAGGTGCCGGGGGCCAGTTCGGCGACCGGGGTCGGCGCGCCGTTCTCGTCGTACAGCGGGCGGGCGGCGGGCACCGCGAACCAGAACGGCTGGAAGTTCGGGTCCGGCGCTGGCTGCGGGGCGGCCTGCTGCTCCACGCCGCTCACGCCGGGCTGCGGGGCACCGTAGACGGGCTGCTGCTGGGAGCCCGGGCCGGGGTAGCCGTAACCGGGCTGCGGCTGGCCGGGCTGCGCGCCGTACGGCTGCGGGTGGCCGTAGGCCGGCTGCGGGGCGGCCGGGCTGCCGGCCGGGATGAGCGGGGCCTTGAACGCGGGCACCAGCTGGCCCAGGATCGCACCGGCGGCCATGGCCAGGCCCGCGATCAGGGAGATGATCGCGCCCGGACCCATGTCCAGCATCTCCTTGAGCCCCACGGGGTTGGCGAAGATCACCCAGAGCGCGGACCAGCCGGCGAAGACGGCGAGCGCGGTGCCCCACTGGTCGAGACGGAGACCCGCGACCTCCTTGCCCTGGAACTGCGGGGCGAAGCGGGCGGCCGCGATCAGCCCGGCCGCGACGAAGCCGGCCAGGAAGACGGAGGGCAGCACGGGGAACCAGAAGTTCGACCAGCCGCTCTTGCCGCTGCCGCCGCCTCCCTTGGGCGTCCAGTAATCGAGGAACGAGGCGATGAAGAGCAGGACCGCTGCTCCGAAAATTACTGCATCGCCTCGGGTGAGCGAGCGGTTGTTCACGTCAGATCCTTCGTCGGTCTTGTCGGTCTCGTCGTCATGGTCTGGTCAGACACTAGGCGGGCCCATCGTACGGATGAACCCTGCCGCCGGTCCGAGGGGTGAGCTGATCTGTTTCCCAGACGGCACGCTTGTGATGTTGTCGTGACTTTCCCCACAGCGTCCGACCGGAACATCCTTCTCCCTGGTCAGAGGCGGTCGGGAACGGTCCGCCGCAGCACGCGCAGCGACCGGTGTTCCGAGACCTCCGCGAAGGCCCCCGAGTCCACCGCCCGCCGCCAGATCCGGAACGGCGCCTGTCCGCCGTCCGCCGGATCGGGGAACACGTCGTGGATGACCAGCAGTCCGCCCACCGCCAGCTGCGGTACCCAGCTCGCGTAGTCCTCCGCCGCCTGGGCGTCGGAGTGCCCGCCGTCGATGAACACCAGGCCGAACCGCCCGCCGCCGCCCCCGCCCAGGGCGCGGGCCGCGCGGGCGGAGCCGCCCACGACGGCGACGACGTGCTCCTCCACCCCGGCCTCGGCCAGGGTGCGGCGGAAGAGCGGCAGGGTGTCCATCCGGCCCGGCGCGGCCGGGTCGGCGGTCGCCGGGTCGTGGTACTCCTCGCCCGGCTGCTGTTCCTCGCTGCCCCGGTGGTGGTCGACGGTCACCGCGACCGTGCCGGCCGCGCGGGCGGCGTCGGCGAGCAGCAGGGTGGAACGCCCGCAGTAGCTGCCGATCTCCAGCAGCGGCAGCCCGGTCTCCCGGGCGGCCGCCAGCGCGGCGGCGTGCAGCGCGCGGCCCTCGTCCGGTGGCATGAAGCCCCTGGCCCGCCCGAAGTGGTCAAAGATGTCCGTGGCGTCGGCCACATCATCCCCCTACGGTCCCCGTCGCCCGCCCCCGCGAGCTTCCGTGGGGCACCATGCTGCCCTATCGCGCCGACAGCCGCCCCCCGGGGTCGGGCTCGGGGGCCGGGCGGGAACGGGGCACGGGGCGGCCGCCCCGGTCAGTCGGTACGGGCCAGCGGGGAGTGGTGCAGGGGAACCGGCTTGGTCACCGCGGGCGGCGACGGCGGGACGGACGGGGCGTACGGCGGCCCCGCACCCGGCGCGGCCCCCGGCCCGGCCGTACCGCCCACAGCACCGGTGCCGTCCCACGGCAGCGCCGCCTCCGGCGTCGGCCGCAGCGGCTGCGGCTCGGGCACCGGCACGGCCACCCGCGCCAGCCCCCACGGCAACTCCTCGGTCGTGTACGGCAGCAGCAGCTCACCGCCCGCCGTCCACCGCCCGACCCCGGCCAGCCAGCCCTCCGGTGCCGCTATCGGCTGCACCTCGCGCTGCTGCGCCCGCCACACCGCGACCCATCCCGCGCCGACCTCGGGCGCGGACAGCCACAGCGCCACCGCGCACGCCTCCGGGGTGAGCATCTGCCCCGGCTGCACCGCGAACGGCCTTATCGTCACCCCGTCCGGATGCAGCGCCTCCGGGAACCGCACCGGCAGCCGGCTGCCCAGCACCCCCCACCCCAGCCGGTCCTCGCCCGGGGCGTCCGACACCACCAGCAGCAGTCCGCTGTCCGGATCCGCCATCAGCAGCCGGTCGTTGCTGTGCTCGGTGATCCGCAG
The DNA here is from genome assembly GCF_042731495.1 of Streptomyces sp. NPDC059853. Taxonomy (NCBI): domain Bacteria; kingdom Bacillati; phylum Actinomycetota; class Actinomycetes; order Kitasatosporales; family Streptomycetaceae; genus Streptomyces; species Streptomyces sp. NPDC059853. Next base: position 28,688 of record NZ_JBHWJL010000018.1, on the reverse strand, counting down.
CAGTTCACTCGGCGGGCCGCCCGCCTCCACGTCCACCGTCACCGTCCTGGTGTGCCCGGTGGCCGGGTCGGTGCGGTCCAGCGCCAGCAGCCGCCCGCCCGCGTCCAGCCAGGCGCCGCCCGCGCAGTGACCCGGCACCCGGGCCACCAGCTCCGGGCCGAACGCCCCGCCGCACACCAGCCACAGCGCCGTCTCACCGGCCGACCCGTCCGGCACCAGCGCGTACACCCGCGCCCCGTCGGGGGCCGGCGGCAGCAGCCGCAGCGGTACCGGCGACTCCAGGGCGCCCAGGGGCAGTTCGCCGGTCTCGGGACCCGAGGGGTAGAGCAGCGCCAGGTGGTAGTGGCCGTCCGCGTACCGGGCGATCAGCACCCGGCCGTCCGCGAGCGGCTGCACCGGACTGCCCGGTTCCTCCGGCTGGCCCGCAGGCAGGGGTACGGCGTACGGTTCGGGTCCGTCCAGGGTCCAGCGCTCCGCGTACCAGGCGTCCCCGGCCGTGCCGGGAGCCCGTACCAGCCGGGCGGCGTACGAACCGTCCGCCGCGATCGACAACATGAAATCGCTCACCTCCAGGCCAGGACGGTAGATTTCGCGCGCCGACCGAACAACCCGCCGTGCTCCGCTTCACGCATAAGGGTGACGCAGTGGGGATTCCAAGATCAACCCGGCCCCGGGTGTGCAAGAGGCCGGAGCACACCCGAAACCGGGCGGGCGCGGGGCCGGGTAGCCTGAGCGCGTGCCGCCCGTACTCTCCGATGTCATCGCCGCGCTCGACGCCCTGTGGCCGCCCGCACTCGCCGAGGACTGGGACGCCACGGGCCTGGTCTGCGGCGATCCGCAGGCGCCCGTGAGCCGGGTGCTGTTCGCCGTCGACCCGGTGCGCGAGATCGCCGAGGAGGCGATCGACACCGGCGCCCAGCTGCTGATCACCCACCACCCGCTGTATCTGCGCGGCACCACCACCGTGGCCGCCGACACCTTCAAGGGCCGGGTGGTGCACGAGCTGATCAGGCACGACGTGGCCCTGTTCGTCGCCCACACCAACGCCGACCGCGCCGACCCCGGGGTCTCCGACGCGCTCGCCGCCGCCCTCGGACTGCGGGTCACCGGGCCGCTCGTCCCCGACCCCACCGACCCGGCCGGGCGGCGCGGGCTCGGCCGGATCTGCGTCCTGGACCCGCCGCTCGACCCCGAGGCGTTCGCCCGCCACGCCGCCCAGCGGCTGCCCGCCACCGCGCAGGGCATCCGCCTCGCCGCCGACCCGGCCGCGCCCCAGGGCCCGATCCGCACCGTCGCGGTGTGCGGCGGCAGCGGCGACAGCCTGTTCGGCGCCGCCCGGGCCGCCGGCGTCGACGCCTACCTCACCGCCGACCTGCGGCACCACCCGGCCTCCGAAGCGCGCGAACACACCGGGCTGACCCTCGCGGACGCCGCGCACTGGGCCACCGAGTGGCCCTGGTGCGAGCAGGCCGCCGCCCAACTCGACGCGGCCGCGCGGCAGCACGGCTGGGAGCTGAGCACGCACGTCTCGCGCCGCGTCACCGACCCCTGGACCGTGCAGGCACCGTCCGTCACCACCGACACCACCCCGGGAGCCCCCAACTGAAAGCCTCGCCCGTCGATCAGATCCGGCTGCTGGACGTCCAGGCCCTGGACGTCCGGCTGACGCAGCTCGCCCACCAGCGCAAGAACCTGCCCGAGCACGCGGAGATCCGCGCCCTGGAGGGCGAACTCACCCAGGTGCGCTCCCTGCTGGTGGCCGCCCGCACCGAGAGCAGCGACACCGCGCGCGAGCAGGCCAAGGCCGAGGCCGACGTGGACCAGGTGCGCAAGCGCGCCGCCCGCGACCAGGAACGGCTCGACTCCGGCCTGGTCACCAACCCCAAGGACCTCTCCAACCTGCAGAGCGAGATCGCCTCCCTCGCCCGCCGCCAGGACGACCTGGAGACCGTCGTCCTCGAAGTCATGGAACGGCAGGAGGCCGCCGAGGCCCGCGCCGCCGAACTCGCCGCCTCCGTCACCGCCCTGGAGACCAGGGAAGCGGAACTCACCGGACGCCGCGACGCCGCGCTGGCCGAGATCGGCACCGAGGAGGAGGGCATCCGCAAGCAGCGCGAGCAGCTCGCGGCCGACGTCCCCGCCGATCTGCTGAAGCTGTACGACAAGCTGCGCGAGCAGCAGGGCGGCGTCGGCGCGGCCCGGCTCTACCAGCGCCGCTGCGAGGGCTGCCGGCTCGAACTGAACATCACCGAGGTGAACGAGGTGCGGGCCGCCGCGGCCGACGAGGTCGTGCGGTGCGAGAACTGCCGCCGCATCCTGGTCCGTACGCCCGAGTCCGGCCTGTGAGCCGCCGGTTCGTCGTCGAGGCCGACGGCGGCTCCCGGGGCAACCCGGGGCCGGCCGGCTACGGGGCGGTGGTACGGGACGCGGCCAGCGGCGAGGTCCTCGCCGAGACCGCCGAGTCGATCGGGACGGCCACCAACAACGTCGCCGAGTACCAGGGCCTCATCGCCGGACTGCGCGCCGCCCACGCCCTCGACCCGGACGCCACCGTGCTGGTGCGGATGGACTCCAAGCTGGTCGTGGAGCAGATGTCGGGCCGCTGGAAGATCAAGCACCCCGACATGCGCCCGCTGGCCATGACCGCACGCGACATCTTCCCGGCCGGCGCCGTGCGCTACGAGTGGATGCCGCGCGAGCGCAACAAGCACGCCGACCGGCTGGCGAACGAGGCGATGGACGCGGCGGCCAAGGGCCGCACCTGGCAGCCCGAACACTCCCGCGCCCTGGACGCCGAACCCTCCGCGCGCACCGGCCCCGAGCCCACCACCGCCCCGGTGGTCGGCTGGGGCGAGCAGACCGGCGGCACCACCTTCGTCCTGCTGCGGCACGGGGAGACGGCCCTGACCCGCGAGAAGCGGTTCAGCGGCAGCGGCAGCACCGGCGACCACGACCCGGAGCTGGCCCCGGCCGGGCTGCGGCAGGCCGAGGCGGCGGCCCTGGCCCTGGAACGGGCCCCGGACGGCCGCCGGATCGACGCCATCGTCGCCTCCCCGCTGCGCCGCTGCCGGCAGACCGCGCAGGCCGTCGCCGACCGGCTCGGCCTGGACGTCCGCATCGAGGCGGGGCTGCGCGAGACGGACTTCGCGCAGTGGGAAGGGCTGACCTTCGCCGAGGTGCGGGAGCGGTACCCGCGGGACCTGACGCAGTGGATGTCCTCGGCGCAGGCCCAGCCCACCGGCGGCGGCGAGAGCTTCACCGCCGTGGCGCGGCGGGCCGCGGTGGCCCGGGACAAGATCATCGCCCGATACGCGGGGAAGACGGTGCTGCTCGTCTCGCACGTCACGCCGATCAAGTCGCTGCTGCGGCTGGCCCTGGCGGCGCCGACCGAGGCCATGTTCCGCATGGAACTGTCCCCGGCCGCGCTGTCCGTGGTGACGTACTACAACGACGGCAACGCCTCGGTACGGCTGTTCAACGACACCGGCCATCTGCGCGCCGCCGCGGCGGACGGCGCGGCCGGCCCGTACTCGGGGGCCCCGGCCTGGCGGTGAGCCCGCTCAGACCTGATCGACCACGATGTCGAGCTGCCGGTCGTCCCCGCCCGGCCGCTCCACCGTGTAGCCGAGGTCGCGCAGCGCCCCGGCCAGCCCGGGGAGGGTGGCGGGCAGGTCGCCCACGGTGAGCAGGTCGCGTACCAGACGGCCCTTGGTGGCCTTGTTGAAGTGGCTGACGACGGTACGGGACGGGCCGTGCAGCACCCGTACCGTCACGGTGCGCTCCGCGAGTGCGCCGGTGGGCTTCCACAGGGCGCGGTAGGCGGCCGAACGCAGATCCAGCAGCGGCCCGCCGTCCGCCGCCGCCTCGGCGGGCAGGACGGCGGCGAGCGGGCGGCGCCAGTACGCGGCGAGACCGCCGAGCGCGGGCAGCCTGACACCGGCGGAGCAGCGGTAGGCGGGCACCCGGTCGGTGACGCGCAGCGCGCCCCACAGCCCGGAGAAGATCAGCAGCGACGCCTCCGCCCGGCGCCGGGCGTCCGGATCCAGGGTGCCGAGGCCGAGCGCGTCGTACAGCACGCCGGTGTACACCGCGCCGGCCGGGGCGGCGGGCGCGGTGCGCAGGGCGGCGTTCCTGTTGACCTCGCCCGCCAGCCGGACGCCGAGGCCCAGCACCTCGCGGGCCTTGTCGGGGTCACCGGCGCACAGGTCGGTCAGCTCCGCCAGCACCGTCTCGCGGGCTGCCGTCAGCCCGGGCAGCGACAGCGTCTCCAGCCGCACCGGGGCGCCCTCCCCGGGCCCGGCGGCCTTGCCCTCGGACGGTGGCAGCAGTACGAGCACGGGGCTCTCCTCTTCTCGGCGGCTTCTCGGCGGCCTCTCGGACCTGTGGGGACGCAAAGCAGCAGGGTACGCCGGGTAAGGTGGAGGGTGCGGCGGACGAGTCGCGCGGGCGGTCGCGTTGGTGTCCGGTTCAGGCCGGGTACCGCCGAGGAACGTCCGGGCTCCACAGGGCAGGGTGGTAGGTAACGCCTACCTGGGGCGACCCACGGGACAGTGCCACAGAAAACAGACCGCCGGGGCCGTGCGAACGGCACCCGGTAAGGGTGAAACGGTGGTGTAAGAGACCACCAGCGGCCGGGGTGACCCGGCCGGCTCGGTAAACCCCACCCGGAGCAAGGTCAAGAAGGGGCCATCACCGATGGCCTCGCGCGGATGATCGAGGGCGGCCCGCCCGAGTCCGCGGGTAGACCGCTTGAGGCTGTCGGCGACGGCAGCCCTAGATGGATGACCGCCACCCGCCCCTCCCGGGGCGGGGACAGAACCCGGCGTACACCGCGACTCGTCCGCCGTCCCGGGGCCTGCACCGCGTCGGGTGTCACGCGAACCCGGCGACGGCGTGCGGGAGGTAGGGCTCTTCCAGCGCCGAGGTCTCCTCGTCCGTCAGTTCCAGGTCCACGGCCAGCAGCGCGTCGTCGAGGTGGGAGAGCCGGGTCACCCCGATGACCGGTGCCGTGACGGTCGGCCGGCGCAGGAGCCAGGCCAGGGCGACGGCGGCCATGGGGGTCCCACGGGCGGAGGCGACGGCCTCGACGGCGTCGATGATCCGTTGGTCGGCTGCTTCGGTGCTGCCCTGGTAGAGGCTGTCGCCGAAGGCGTCGTCACGGCTGCGGGGTGTGTCGGCCGGGGCCGGGCGGGCGAGCCGTCCGCGTCCGAGCGGGCTCCAGGGCAGCGTCCCGATCCGCTGGTCGGCGCAGAACGGAAGCATCTCCCGCTCCTCCTCGCGATTCAGCAGGTTGTAATGGTTCTGCATGGTCGCGAACCGGGTCAGCCCGCGGGCGTCGGCGGTGAACAGAGCGGTGGCGAACTGCCACGCGAACATGGAGGACGCGCCGAGGTAGCGCACCTTGCCCGAGGTGACGAGCGTGTCCAGGGCGGCAAGGGTCTCCGCGATGGGGGTGGTGGGGTCCCACCGGTGGATCTGGTAGAGGTCGATGTAGTCGGTGCCGAGCCGGCGCAGGCTCTGTTCGACCTCGGTGAGGACGGCCTTGCGGGACAGTCCGCCGCTGTTGGGGCCCTCCCGCATCGGGCCGAAGACCTTGGTGGCGATGACCACCTCGTCGCGGCGCGCGTAGTCGCGCAGCGCCCGGCCGAGGATCTCCTCGCTGCTGCCGGCGGAATAGACGTTGGCGGTGTCGAAGAAGTTGATGCCGTGGTCGAGCGCCGCCCGGACGATCTCGCGGCTCTTGTCCTCGGGAAGCGTCCAGGTGTCGGCGCCGCGTCCGGGATCGCCGAAGCTCATGCCGCCCAGACACAGCAGCGAGACGTCGAGTCCGGTGGAACCGAGTTTGGTGTACTTCATCCGGCGTCCTCGTAGCGTAGCGCGGTCAGGTCGTCGCAGGCCCAGTCTACGGGGATCTGATCTTCCGTCAGGGTGGTGCGCAGAGCGAGGGCCCGCATGCCCGCGGCCCGCGCCGCGGCCAGGCCCGGCAGAGCGTCCTCGACGACGAGGCAGTGCTCGGGTGCGGCGCCGAGTGCGGCCGCCGCGCGCAGGAACCCCTCCGGGTCCGGCTTGCCCGCCGTCACGTCGTCGGCGGTGACGAGCACGGCGGGCTCGGGGAGCCCGGCGGCGCGCAGCCGGATCTCGGCCAGCCGCTGCCAGGCGGAGGTGACGACGGCCCACCGACCCGGGGGCAGCCCCGTGAGGAGGCGCCGGGCGCCGGCGATGGGCGCGATGCCTTCCCGGCACGCCTCCTCGGCCCGTATCAGGCCGGCGACCTCGCGTTCGACGTCCAGATGGGGCGCCATCAGGGCCACGGTCTCCCGGTTGCGACGGCCGTGTGAGATCCGGAAAAGGGCGTCGCTGTCGAGGCCGTGGCGGTCGCACCAGGCCCGCCACGTGGCTTCGACGCACCGGCTGGAGTCCACCAGGGTGCCGTCCATGTCGAACAGGACGGCCGAGCACTCCAGCCGCCGGGTCGTTCCCCGGTCGGTGAGGGTCAGCCCGATCACGGGTCAGCCGCTGCCGGGCCGGGCGCCGCCGGGCCGCCGGGCTCCGACATAGCTCTGTCCCGGGCCCCGGTTCGCCACCAGTTCGGGGTAGGGCCGGGTGGGGTCGGCGTAGACGTTGCCGGCCCGGTCGGAGCCGCGCGCGAGATAGATCTGGTGACGGTCACCGACCTCCTCGTGGTTGAAGCGGACGCCCGTACTGATGTACCGCATGGTGAAGCCGCAGCGGCGTTCCGTACTGCGGTTGGCCTCGCTGCCGTGCACGAGTGAGGCGGAGTGCACGCTGCACTGGTTGGGCCGGAGTTCGATGGGCACCGCCTGAGCGGGGTCCACGCTGTCGGGGTCGAGTTCCTCGTCGAAGACACTGCTGGGGTTGGTGGTGGGGCGGTAGCGGCGGGCACCGGGCCCGTGGCTGCCGGGCACGACGCGCATACAGCCGTTCACCTCGCTGACCGGGTCGAGTGCGAGCCAGATGGTGATCGCTTCGGACGAGGGGATGATGGTCTCGCGCCAGTAGTAGGCGTCGTCGTGCCAGGGCACGCTCTTGCCGTCGCCGGCGGGCTTGCAGAAGAAGTGCGCGGAGAACAGCGCGATGTCCGGCCCGATGAACTGTTCCACCAGGTCGAGGACGCCGGGGTCGAGCAGCCAGTCGAAGAGCCGGGTGTCGGTGAAGTGCGGGACGTCCATGTCTTCGGGCCGCATGCCGCCGGGCAGGTCGGCCAGTTTGCTCTCGAAGTGGGTACGGAGCCGGTCGAACTTGTCCTGCGGGAGGAGTTCGGGGACGGTCAGGTAGCCGTTGCGTTCGTAGAAGCGGAGGTCTTCCTGTGTCAGACGGGTGCTTGTGGCGATGGTCATGGGATTCTTCCTCCCAGTCGCTGAGTCGGTGGCCCGGCGGTAACCGGCCGTTCAGGCGCACAACAGGCCGGTGACGGCCCGCAGGTCGGTGTCGGGCAGATACGCGTCGTGCACACGGGCACGCGCACGGCGGCCCAGGGCGGCACCATCGGTGGCACCGCTGGTGAGGCGGGTGACCAGGGCGGCGAATGCCGCGAGGTCGTGGGGGTCGTCGAGGAGCAGGCCGGTGGCGCCGTGCTCGATCTGGGCGGCGATACCACCGACGGCGCTGCCGACGACCGGGCGGGCCTTCCACATGGCCTCGGTGACAGTGAGTCCGAAGCCCTCGGCCAGGCTCTTCTGGACCACCACATCGGCTGCTCGCTGGGCGGCGTTGACCAGCCGCGCGTTGTCGTCCAGGTCGTGCATGGGAAGGCAGACCAGGCGGGTACGGTGGCGGAGGCGGTCGGGCAGTGCGGTCCAGGTGGTGCGGCAGACATCGAACCAGTGGGCCTGTTCGATGTCGTCGGGTATCGAGGCGGGGTCGGGGCCGATGAGGGCCAGCTGGGCATCGGGGACGGCGCCGAAGCCGGTGAGGACGGCGTGCATGTCCTTCAGCCGGTCCCAGCGCGACACCTGGACGACCAGGGGCTCGGCCGGGTCCCGGTGGCCGTCGGCGAGGACATAGCCGGGGACGGTGCCCGGGCCACCCAGGCCGCAGCGGTCCAGGAGGCCGGGCAGCTGTCCGGCGGGCAGGTGCTGGTTCTTCGGGGCGAACGGCCACAGCACCGGCGGGATGATGGCCACGCGATGGCCCGACAGTTCAGCCGGCAGGTGCGCGGCGACGGAGAAGATCACCCCGTTCGCTTTGTCGAGCAGCGGGGCCAGCGCGGCCCAGGCGCGTCGTGAGCCGTCGGTGGGCTCGTCGACGCCCACGTGGCAGCGCCAGTAGATGCCGGCGGTCTCGGCGGACAGCAGGGGCACCAGGCCCGCGGTCTGGTGGTCGTGCAGCAGGAGGACGTCGCCGGGGCGCAGGACGGCCCGGAGCTCTTCGGCCTCCCCCGCCAGATGGCCGGTGTATCCCTCCAGGTCACCGGGGCGCAGCAGGTCGGCGTCAGCGGTGCTGCCGTAGGCGAGGTTGCCCAGCCGCTTGGTGATGTCGAAGAACGCCGTGTCACCGTCCACCACCGCCCAGCGGGTGGGGACACCGAGCGCCCGGTAGAGCGGCACCAGCACGTACAGCATCTCCGCCACCCCGCCGCCGGTGGCGGTGGAGTTCACGTGCCACAGGGTGCCGCCGTCCAGGCCACCGCGCAGTCGGCGAGCGGCGTCGCGGAGCCGGCCGGCGCGCTCGGGGCCGATCAGGGTGAGGAAAGCGTCCAGCGTCGCGGGGCGCATCGCCGGGGTGTCGATGACCTGCATGCGGGTCTCCTTGGCCGGTCGGTCAGAAGATGAGGAGGCTGCCCACGAGCCACGGGAAGAACATCGCGCCGACGCTGGCGGTGCACAGGCATACGGCGCTGGCCTTCCCGCTGACCCCCACCCGCTTCTCCAGCAGGGTGAACGCCGACGGGAACACCGGGGCCATGAACAGCCCGAACGCGATGGTTCCGGCGGTGATCGATGCGAGGGTGGGCGAGGCCAGCCCGAAGAGGACGGTGAGGACGGCCGCGCAGCCGGTGAACGCCACCGTCAGCAGCCGCTCCGGGGCGTAGCGTCCTGCCAGCGGGGCCCACAGCAGCCGGCCGGCGGTGACGGCGATCCAGAACAGGGCGGTGAAGTACGCCGCGTCGGCGGTGGCGTCGGTCAGTCCCCGGTCCGCCACGTAGGCGGGGAGCCAGCCCGCGAAGCTGATCTCCGCGCCCACGTAGACGAACAGCATCGCGGCCACCAGCGGCAGTACCCACCGCTGCCGGCGGTCGCTGCTGTCCGGGGCGCGTGGCCGGTCGACCGTCGCGGAGGGGCCGGGCAGCATCCGCAGCAGCCATACCAGGAGAATCACGGCCAGGACCGCGCCTGCCCAGTACGCCGGCACCAGGTGCCCGGTGGCGCGCAGGGAGAGGGCGATGGCCACCGGCATCAGCAGGGAGCCCAGCCCCAGGAAGAAGTCCGCGACGTTCATGAACGGGCCGACCGTTCCGCGACGCTCCCTGACCAGCAGCGTGTTGACGGTGACGATGAGGAAGGTCTTGCACAGACCGAGGGCCCACCAGGCCGGCAGCAGCGCGGCCGGGCGGGTCAGCAGGGGCAGGATCAGCATCAGCGCGATGATTCCCGCCAGGGCCAGTGCCGCCTGCAGATGTGTCGCGAAGCGCCCCAGCAGCCAGCCGGCGAGCAGGGAGCCGCACACCGAGCCGAACGAGTCCACCGTGAAGAGCAGGCCCAGATCGCCCGGTGCGCCTCCCGACCGCTCCGCCAGCACCAGCAGGGAGGGCCCCAGCATGGCGGAGAGGACCCCCACCAGGGTGAAGCACAAGAAGTACGCCGCGGTCTGGGAGGTGACGCCCTTCCGCGCCGGTGTGCGCGGCGGTGCGGTCGCCAGGTTCTGCCCGCTCTCCACACGATCTCCTCTTCGGCTGATCGCCCCCACGATGTGTCGTCAGCCGGCCGCTGCGGCGGCCGCTGCGGCGACGCGCGCCTTGAGCAGCCCCACCAGGATGTGGTTGACCGACAGCGCCATGTCCTCGAAATGGAAGTTGTTGTCGTTGCCGCCGGTCTGGCCGGGGAAGGCGGAACTGCCCGGGACGACCAGGCAGACATCCGCCAGCTCCCGGCAACGCCCGCCGTCCCCCTTGGTCATCGCGAAGGTGTGGGCCCCCGCTTCGCGGGCCACCTGAAGGGCCCGGACGACGTTGGGTGAGTTGCCGCTCCCGGAGAACGCCATCACCAGGTCCCGGGCGCCCACGAACGGGGCCAGGGAAGCGGCGTACATCTCGTCGGCGCCGAGGTCGTTGACCAGGCCGCTCAGTTCGGACGGCGAGCCGCACAGATTCACGAACCGCAGCCGGGGCACGCCGGCCGGCAGCGGCCGGGACTTGTCCTCGCTGACGAAAGGGTGGTGGGTGAAGTCGCACAGGAAGTGGTCGAGGGTGCCGGCGTTGCCGCCGTTCGCCATGCCGTACACGGTGCCGCCGCTGTCGTACGTCGCGAACAGGAGGGCGGCCAAGCGGTCCAGTTGCCCGACAGGGAAGTCCTCCATCACCTTCTGTTGCTCCGTCAGGTACAGCCGGATCAGTGCGGCGCTGCTCACCGGCTCCCCCTGTGTTCGCCCTCGACGCGGCCGTGTCCCCGGCCGGTGTCGTCCTGCCAGCGGATGACATCGTCGAGTTCGCTCGTCGATACCTCGATGGAGGTGTACGTGCGCTGCGCGATGACCCGGTGCAGGACGTTGGGCGGCGAGGACCACCCGGTGCGCGGGCCGTGCAGCGTCACGGGGATGCCGGCGACATCGATGATCGCGGAGAGGTCTTCCGGGGCCCTCAGGCCGTTCAGAACCTTCGCCTCCCCTTCGACGACGTAGTTGGTCTCGGCCTTGAAGCGGTGCGACTGAAGGGAGGACTGGTGTCCGGCGACCATGTGGATCTGCTTCACGGCGTACGGCGGGTCGTCGAGATTGGCGGTGTACCAGACCTCGTGGCCCCACGGCTTGTCGACCGTGTACCCGTCGGCGTCGCGACATGCGGGTGCCGGGGCACCGGTGCTGAGCAGGGCCGTGTGGGTGTCGCCTTCGCGCAGGGAGCCGGCCCGGGTGCCGGCTTCGATCACCAGGGCCTGCTCCTCGCCCCGGTTGGCCAGCCGGTAGACGCTGCCGGGAGGTGCGTGCCAGCCGGTGAACGCGCGGTGGACGGTGGCCGTCACCGCTCCGTCGGCGCCGACGGATTCCACCGCGACGGAGCCGCCGATGACAATGTGGGTGCGCAGGTCGTCGTCGTGCCGGCGGAACGGAGTGGTGCTTCCGGCCGGCAGGGACAGTTCGGTGAACAGATATCTGTGACCGGTCGCGTCACTGGTCAGGTCCCGGGTGACCGAAGTGGTGGGTGCTGCCATGGTGTCACGCTCCGTGGTCGCGTGGGTCGAGGGTGTCGGCGAAGGCGCGGATGAGGCCGGTGACGGCCGGTACATGGAGCCGGTAGCGGGCGTAGAGGTCCTCGGGGGAGCCTGCCTGTCCGTAGTCGGGCACACCCCAGGCCGAGAAGCGCGGCGGGCGTCCGGACTCCACCAGGATGCGGCCCACTTCGTCCGCCAGGCCGCCGGTGATGTAGTGGTCCTCGATGACGAGGACCCCGCGATGGGACGCGCCCAGCACGCGCACGGCGGCGCGGTCCGCGGGGAGGGAGGACAGGTTGACCACGGTGGGATGAATCCCGTGCGCGGCCAGCTCGTCCAGGCTGTCGAGGACCACCTCGACCACACCGCCCATGGTGACCACCGCGACATCCTCGCCGGGGCGCAGCACGTCGGGATGGCCGAAGACGAAGCGGTGTCCGGCCGCGTGGACCTCCCGCTGGGGCTGTCGGCACAGCCGTAGATAGGTGGGGCGCCCGTGCGAGGCGATGTAGTCCAGCATCGCGCGGGTCTCGACGCCGTCGGCCGGGTGCAGGATCTCCATATTGGGCAGGGTGCGCATGAGGGCCAGGTCCCGCAGGCCCATCTGGGTGGGTCCGTCCTTGCCGATGGCGAGACCGGCGTGGGTGCCCACCAGCACGACGCCCGCGTCATTGAGTCCTACCGACTGAAAGATTTCCAAGTACTTCCCGGTGAGGAAGTGACCGAAGCTCGCTACGAACGGTCGTAATCCTTCCTGGGCCAGTCCGGATGCCACGCCGATGGCGTTGGCCTCAGCGATTCCGCACTCGAAGAACCTATCCGGAAAGCGGTCGCGGAACGCCAGAGTCTTCGTGGCCGACCCCAGATCACAGTTGACCACCACAACGTGATCACGGGAATCGCCAAGCTCCGTCAGAGCTGCTCCGAACCAGTCACGTGTGGCCTTCACCGGGCAGTTTCCAAATAGTCAAGAGCTTCCACGAGTTCAGCAGAACCAAGGAGTCCGCCGTGGGAGCCGTTGAGTAATGCACCGCGATCCGGTCCCAGATATCCCTTCCGGGTACGCGCGATGATCGCGGTTGGCCTGCCGCGTTCCCGGCGGGCCGCTGACAACGCCACCCGCAATGCCTGGTGGGAATGCCCGTCCACCTCGTGGACCAGCCAGCGGAAGGCCGTGAGCTTCGCGGCCAGCGGTTCGAGCGGCAGGGTTTCGTCCACCGTGCCGTCACTCTGCCGGCCGTTGGCGTCGACGATCAGCGTGAGGTTGGCGACGCCGCGTGCACCGGCGTACATCACGGCCTCCCACACCTGCCCTTCCTGGCACTCCCCGTCGCCGACCAGGCAGTACACGTGCCCGCTGTCGTCACGCATCACCCGGCCCTGGGCCCGGCCGATCGCCACCGACAGGCCCTGGCCCAGCGCACCGGTGCTGACGTCGACGTACGCGCAGCGGGTGCGGTCGGGGTGACCCTGCAACGGACTGTCGAGTTGCCGGAGGGTTGCTGCCAGAGCGGGGTCGAGGTCGCCACCGGCGATGAGCGCCGCGTACCAGGCCGGCACCGCGTGCCCTTTGGAGAGGACGAACACATCCCGGTCGCGCCCGCTCGACCAGTGCATCTGATCGAATCTGAGCACGGCCATGATGTCGACCGCAGACAGCGAGGAACCGATGTGCCCGGAGGCGGCGTCGTGCACCATGCGCAGCACACTCGCGCGCATCCTCCTGGATAAGTTCAACAATTCATCGGGGCCGGTTCTGCCCACTCGGTCGGAAAAGCCGAGGTCACTGGCGCTGTGGGTCACACTGGGAGCAGAAGGTGAATGTTTCATCTGCGTAAACCTCCCTGAGAACGTCCCACGGGGCGCGTTTCCGGTGTCATACAACGTGCGCGCGGGATCTTCACCAGGATTGTGTGGGGTGGCGGAGTGGGAGCAGCGATGGGCGCCCCGTTCATGACGCCTCGGGAACTCCATTGACACCCTGCCCCAGCAATTGGGCGCCTTCAATAGCGCATCTCATATTGGCCAGAACCCAGTGCATATGAAGCCGTTATATGCGTCATTTTAGACATGTGGGAGAAAATCGTACTGCCTAATGCTGTGACGGTCCCGATCCGCCGCCCGCGAGCGCTGTTCCGGGTGCGGTGCTCCTCAGCCGGCGGTTCCGGCCTCGGGGGCGAAGGAGACGCCGGTGAGTCGTTCGCTCGCCGCCCACAGGCGCTGGCCCTCGGCCGGGTCGTCGGCGCCCCGGGGGAGCTTGGTGGGCTTGGGGGTGCCGGAGGTCTGGTCGCGTCCGGCGGGTCCGAGGAACTGGCCCGAGCGCGCCCGCGGGCTGGTCGCCGCGTACAGCGAGGGCCAGGCGGCGCCCGCCGCGGACCCCATGAGCAGGCGGGCGGCGATCGGGGTGACCATGCGGCTCAGGGGGCCGGTGCCGTGCTGCTGGATGCCGGTCATCGCCGACCCCGGGTGGACGACCAGCGCCTCGACGGCGCTGCCCGCGGTGCGGCGTGCCAGTTCGAGGGTGTAGATGATGGTGGCGCGCTTGGACTTCGCGTAGGCGCCCATGGCGCGGTAACGCTGTTCGCTCATCAGGTCGTCGAGCCGGCCTATCGGCCAGCGTGCGGCGCTGGCGCTGACGGTGATGACGCGCGATGCGGCCGAGCGGCGCACGGCGGGCCACACCTGGGCGTTGAAGGCGAAGTGCCCGAGGTGGTTCGTGCCGACGGTCATCTCGAAGCCGTCGCGCGTGGTCTGCCGCTGGGGGAGGTTCATCACGCCCGCGTTGTTGAACAGCAGATCGATCGTTTCGGTCTCGGCGATCCGGGTGGCCGCCTCGCGGACGGAGGACAGATCGGAGAGGTCGAGGACGAGCGTGTCGACGTCGGCTCCGGGTGTGGATCCGCGTACCGCCTCGGCGGCCCGGTCGAGCTTGGCCGGCTGCGTCCGGCGAGGACGACCCGGGCGCCGTGGCGGGTGAGGACGCGGGCGGTTTCCAGGCCGATCCCGCTGTTCCCGCCGGTGATCAGTGCGGTGCGGCCGGTCTGCCCGGGGATGGCGTCGGGGGTCCAGTGACTCATCGCTGCCCTGCTCCTATCGGTTCGCGCCCGGCCGCTCGGCGAGGCTCTCGGACCGGCCCGCATGACAGACCGGCGGTCTCTTATGGTGCGCCGAACATAAAAGACCGGTGGTCTGATGTCAAAAGACCGGCGGTCTGTAGCATGGCGGTATGGCGAACTTCCAGCGGGCACGCAGCGAGGAGCAGCGCGAGATCCGGCGCCGGGCCGTACTCGACACCGCTGCCGGCATGCTGGAGGAGATGCCCGTCGGCGCACTCAGCCTCAACGAGCTGAGCCGCCGCGTCGGGCTGGCGAAGTCCAATGTGCTGCGCTACTTCGAGTCACGCGAGGCGATCCTGCTCGCACTGCTCGACCGCGCCTGGCGGCAGTGGACGGCCGACCTGCCCGCCCTGCTGGACGCCGCCGTCCACGCGGACGCTCCGGTGGACCGGCGCGGAGAGCAGTTCGCCGCCGCTGTCGCCGGCTCCCTCGCCGAGCGCCGGGTCCTGTGCGACCTGCTGAGCTCCCAGGCGAGCGTGCTGGAACACAACGTCTCCCCGGAGGTGGCCGCCCGCTCCAAGCGCGCGGCCGTGGCCAACGTCGGCGGCATCGCCGCGCTGGCCCGGCGGCACCTTCCCGAACTGGGCGACAGCGCATGGCAGTTGACCGCCGCCATGATCATGGCCATCGGCGCCGTGTGGACCCATGCGCGGCCTTCCCGGGCGATGCTCGCCGCCTACGAGGCCGACCCCTCGCTCACCGTCTACAAGCTGGACTTCACGACCGCCCTGTCCGACCTGCTGACCACCCTCATCGCGGGCACCATCGCCCGCGTCTCCGCTTGATCCCCCGCTTCTCCCCGGGCCCCGGCAACTCCCGCGCGCCCGCGCACGGAGGCGCTGCCGCTCGCGCCGCCGGGCACACGGCGGCAACGCACGGCGACGGCGTACGCGCGTGGCCGTGAGCGTTCCGGGTCGGCGCGGCCGGTCGTGAGGGGTCCCCGGCCCGCACGCCGCGTCCCGTACGTCCCGCCGCGCACGCCCGTAGCGGCGCCCCGTCCGGCACGGCGTCAACGCTTTGTCGACAGGTGGGCTCTACACATACTCCATCCCGAGGAACGGAGCGGCCGGGCCGGCGGGTCCGGGTGGTACGGGGAGCCATCCGGGCCCGCCGGCCGCGATGCCGTGCCGCGCTTCCGGGATCCATCACCACCGACATTCCGGAACGAGGACGTCCATGCCATTGACCGGCACCGCGCCCGAGCTGTCCGCCGCCGAGGCGGAAGCGGCTCGGCACGCGCAGGCGCTGTACCAGATGACGACGGCGCACTGGATCACCCAGGTGGTCCGGGCCGCCGCCGTGCTGCGGGTCACCGATCACCTCGCGGACGGCGCCCGGACGGCCGAGGAGATCGCGGAGCGGGAGTCCAGCCACCCCGGTGCCACGCACCGGCTGCTGCGGGCGTGCGCGTCGATCGGGCTGCTGGCGCACGAGGGCGGGGGGCGGTTCGCGCTGACGCCGGTCGGCGCGCTGCTGCGGGAGGGGGTGCCCGGATCGCTGCGGGACGCGGCGCTGCTCGCGGGCGCCCCGGCGCACTGGCAGGTGTGGCAGCCGTTCCCCGAGGCGGTGCGCGAGGGCCGCCCGCAGTGGGAACGGGCCCTGGGCTCCGATCTGTTCACCTATCTCGCCCAGCACCCGGAGGATGCCGCGCTGTTCTCCCGGGCCATGACGAACGCCACCGAACAGGTGGTGCAGGACACGGTCGCGCTGCTCGATCTCGACGGCGCGGTCCGTATCGCGGACATCGGCGGGGCGGACGGGGCGCTGCTGGTGGGGCTGATGGCCGAGCACGCGCACGTCGAGGGCGTGCTGTTCGACCTGCCGCACGTGGTGCCGGCCGGACACGCCGCCGCCGAGGCGGCGGGCGTGGCGGAGCGCTTCTCGGGAGTCGCGGGGGACTTCTTCGAGAGCGTGCCCGAGGCCGACTACTACCTGCTCAAGTGGGTGCTGCACGACTGGTCGGACGAGCAGTGCGTGACGATCCTGCGCAACTGCCGCCGGGCCGCCCGGCCCGGTGCGCGGGTTCTGGTGATCGAGGCACTGCTGGGCGAGACCGGTACGCCGGACCCGGTCGCCCTGCTGGACATGAACATGCTGTCGGTGTCGGCGGGCCGGGAGCGGTCCCTGGACGCCTACGACGCGCTGTTCGAGGAGGCGGGCTGGAAGCGGACCGGGCTCTCCCCGACCCGTTCGATGTTCTCGCTGCTGGAGCTGGAACCGCTGGGCTGACCGTCCGGGGCTCCACGGCCGGGCCGCACCACGGGGGCGGCCCGGCCCCCGGACTCCCGTCACCGACCGTCCCGCTTCGTACAGTTGCACGGTAAACCGTCGCCCGACGCGGCTTCACGTCATACATTCGTCCAATCGGCTGGAACCTGCGCCAAGGACGAGATCTATGACAACGGGGCTGCGCTTCTCCCTCCTCGGACCGGTACGCGCCTGGCACGACGGCGCCGAGATCGCGCTCGGATCACCACAGCAGCGCTCCACCCTGAGCGTGCTCCTGCTGCACGCCGGCGGCGTCGTACCCGCCGGCCAGCTGTCCGGCGCGCTGTGGGACGGCGCCCCGCCCAAGGGCGCCCGCGGCACCGTCCGCACCTACATCCACCGGCTGCGCCGCACCCTGGAACCCCAGGGCGCCCGCATCGAATCCAGCAGCCAGGGCTACGCGCTCATGGTCGACCCGGCCACCGTCGACACCCACCGCTTCCGCCACCTGGTCGGCTCCGCGCGCGCCGCGCACGGCGCGGGCGACGAGCGGGGCACCGCCGAACTCAGCCGCCGCGCCCTGGACCTGTGGCACGGCGAGCCGCTGCGCGACATCCACGGCGAGGCCGCGGAACGCGAACGCGTCGGCCTGCGGCAGACCCGCACCAGCGCGCTCGACCTGTACGGCACCGCCGCGCTCGCCCTCGGCCGCGACGACGAGGTCGTCCAGCTGATGTCCACGGCCGTCATCGAGGACCCGCTGCACGAACGGTTCCACGAACTGCTGATGCTCGCCCTCTACCGGGCCGGGCGGCAGGCCGAGGCCATCTCCGCCTACGGGCACGTGCGCAAGCTGGTCCGCCACGAACTCGGCGTCGATCCCGCCGCCTCCCTCACCCGGCTGTACGAGGGCATCCTGCGCGGCGACCCGGCGCTCGGCCCGCCGCGCGGCGGGGTCGGCGACGCGGGCCGCACCGGGCCCGTACGCCCGGCCAGACCGGAACACCTGCCCGCGCCCTCCCCGTTATTCGTCGGACGCGACAGCGATCTGGCCGCCGCGCACCGCGACATCGCCGCCGGGGCCCGGGTGCTGGTGGTCAGCGGCATGGCCGGGGTCGGCAAGACGGAGTTCGCCACGCTGCTCGCCCACCGGCTGCGCGCCGACCACCCCGACGGGCAGCTGTACGTCAATCTGCACGGCTTCGACGCCGACCGGCCCATGGTGCCCACCGCGCGCGCCGTGGACCTGCTGATCGAGGCCCTGGAGGTGCCCCGGCAGCGCATCCCGCGCGACCCCGAGGCCCGCGCCGCGTTCCTGCGCCGGCTGCTGGCCGCCCGGCGCGTCCTGCTGTTCGCCGACAACGCGCGCGACACCGCGCACGTCCTGCCGCTGATCCCCGAGTCCTCCGGCGCGCTGGTACTGGTCACCAGCCGCTCCCCGCTGGCCGGGCTGATCACCGCACGCGGCGCCCGGGTCACCGAACTGCGGCCGTTCGGGCCGGAGGAGGCGCTGGAGCTGATGCGCGCCAAGCTCGGCCCCGAACGGATGCGCGGCCAGGAGCGGGCCGCCCGCGCCATCGCCGAGTGCTGCGGCGGGCTGCCGCTGGCACTGGCCGTGGTGTGCGCCAAGCTCATCGCCAACCCGGCGTTCTCGCTCACCGCCATCGCCGCCGAACTGTGCGACGAGCGGGCCCGGTTGTCCTTCCTCACCGGGGCCGACCGCTCTCCGGGCGTCCGTTCCGTCCTGTCCTCCTCCTACCGGGCGCTCAGCCCCGCCGCCGCCGGTCTCTTCCGGCTGCTGCCGCTGCACCCGGGCCGCTCCGCCGGGGCCGGGTTCATCGCCGACCTGCTGGCCCAGCCGCTGTCGCGCACCCAGGAACTGCTGGACGAACTCACCGCCATGCGGCTGCTGGAGGAGCGCGCCCCCGGCCGGTACGGCTGGCACGACCTGGTGCGCGCGTACGCCGTCGAGGTGCTGGCCGACACCGCGGGCACCGCCGAGCGCGACGCCGGGCTGCGGCGCGTCCTCAACCACTACCTCCAGACGGCCTACGAGGCGGCCCGCATCCTGTCCCGGCACGATGACATGCCCCCGGTGCGCGCCCCGCGCCGCCGCTCGCTGAGCACGTACGCCGAGGCGCTGCGCTGGTTCGAGACCGAACACGCCTCCCTGATGCGGCTCATCGACACCGCCTACCACTGCGGTCACGACCGCACCGTGTGGCAGCTGGCCTGGATGGTGCGGCACTACCTGGACGTCAACGGCCACTGGGAGGAGCTGCGGGCCACCAGCACCCTGGCGCTGCGCGCCGCCGGCCGCGAGGGCAGCAGGCTCGGCATGGCGCTGGGGCACCGGGGGCTGAGCCGCGCCGAGTACAACGCCGGGCAGTGGAGCGAGGCGGAGCGCCATCTGCTGCGGGCACTGGAGCTGATCGAGGCGGAGGGCGACCGGCTGGCCGCCGGGTACACGCACCGGCAGCTGGCGGGCATCCACGCCTCGACGGGGGACTACCGCAAGATGCTCGCGGAGGCCCGGATCTCGCTGCGGATCTTCGCCGAGCTGGGCTGGACGGTGGGGGAGGGGGCGGCGCTGAGCGTCATCGCCAAGGCGCAGGGCCGGATGCGGCAGTACCGGGAGGCGCTGGCGTCGGCGCAGCGGGCGCTGAGCATCCTGGAGGAGGCGGGCGAACTGCGCGACATGGCACGGACCATGGACCTGCTCGGGTACGCGCACCACCATCTGGGCCAGCACCGCGAGGCGGCGGGCCACCGGCGGCGGGCGGCCGAGCTGCACGCCTCGCTGGGTGCGCTGGACAAGCGCAACTCGCACGCCATGAGCGCGCTGATCGCCTCGCTGCTCTATCTGGCGGTGGACGAGCGGCTGGCCGGCGAGACGGTGACGGCGCGGGCGAGCGCCGAGCGGGCGGCCCGGCGGCTGGTGGACTATCTGGAGCTGCACCGGGACGGCTGCGGCGCGGTGGACGCGCCGGCCGGACTGCCGGAGCTGATCGACGAGCTGCGGGGGTTCGTCGGCGAGCTGGCCGGGGCGCCGGAGCTGACCGGGGCGCTGCTGGGGCGGCTGGTCGGGCTGGCGGAGCAGGCGCAGGGGATCGGGGCGATCGAACGGCTGGTGGACCGGGCGGCCGGTCCGCCCGGCATGGTGGTGGCGGGGGAACGCGCTCACCCGGAGGTGGGTGACTGAGGTGAAAGTGCGTGCTGCCGCCGCCGGGCACGGTTGCGTACGGTGGGGTACCGCACGGGAAGCAACCGACCTCGTTCACCGGAGCCCTCATGTCCACCAGCCCCGCGCCCGCCCCCGGCGGCACCGCCACCGCCCCCGGCACGCCCCCGGCGGCGCCCGGCAGTCCGATAGCCGGCGGACCGGCGTCCGGTGCCCCCGCGCCCGGGCAGCAGGCCCCCGGCCTGCTGATCATCGGCTCCGGCGCCGACGCCGCGCCCGTGTGCGACGCGGACGGGGTGTGCGCGCGGTGAGGATCGATGTGTGGTCGGACGTCGTATGTCCCTGGTGCTTCATCGGAAAGCGGCGGCTGGAGAGCGCGCTGGCACGGTACGAGCACGTTGGGGAGGTCGAGGTGCGCTGGCACAGCTTCCAGCTGGATCCCACGCACCCGGCCGGGCTGCGCGAGCCGACCGCCGCCATGCTGGTCAGGAAGAAGGGCCTGGCACCCGAGCAGGTGCGGGAGATGCAGCAGCGGGTCACCGAGCTGGCGGCGGCCGAGGGGCTCCGCTACGACCTGGACCGTTCGATCTCCGTCAACACCCTGGACGCGCACCGGCTGCTCCAGCTCGCGGACCGCGGCGGGCTGGGCGGCGCGGCGCACGAGCGGCTGCTGACCGCCCATCTGTGCGAGGGCGAGACGGTCGACGACCTCGACACGCTGGTGCGGCTCGGCGTGGAGGCCGGTCTGGACGAGGCGGAGACCCGCCGGGCGCTGGAGAGCGGGGCGTACGCCGACGAGGTGGCCGCCGATGTGGCCGAGGCGCGCCGGATCGGGGTGAGCGGGGTGCCGTTCTTCGTCCTGGACGGCACGTACGGGGTCTCCGGCGCGCAACCCGTGGACACCTTCCTGCACGCGCTGCGCACCGCCGCCGGGGCGGCCCCGGGTCCGGCCTGACGGCGGTCGCGGCCCGGCTCGGTTCCCGGGCTGCGAGGCTGGGCCATCGGAGGGAGCATGGGAGGAGAGAGACCCCGTGCTCGCTTGGAGGTGCAGTGATGGCGTCGTCGCACCAGACGTGGAAAACCAAGATCGACATCGAGGACGAGGGCAGGTCCTGCCGGGCCGAGGCCCGCTTGCAGGGCAAGACCTCGCGAGGGCTGGTGGGGGAGGGATCGGCGCAGGCCAAGCCGGGTGACGAGTACGATCCGGTGATCGGCCACGAACTGGCGGCGGCCCGTGCGTTGTCCGATCTGTCCTACCAGCTGCTCTACCAGGGCGCGCGGGACATCGAGGCGCACACCCACGAGGAAGTGACCGAGCTGCGCGAGCGCTGAGCGCCGGACGGGGGCACGGCGCGCCGGGGCGTGCTCCGGTGCGCCGTCGCGGCCTGCCGGGCGCGCGGCGTGGCGGGGGAGCGGACGGGAGGCCGTACCGCGCAGGATGTGGGGCATGGGAGACCCCTGTGACACCCCGTGGCGGAGCGCTGCCGGGTCGTCACCGAACCGCCATGCCGTTGACGGATACCTGCCAGATGCCGGATGAGTGCGCGCGGTGCACTCGTCCCCATGACGCGGATCTCCGAAGAGTTCTCCGATCACCTGCGTTCCGCCGCCCGCTCGCCGGGGCGGCGCCGATTCGTCACCGTCACCGGTGCCGCCGCGGCCCTCGCGTTCTCCGTGGGCCTGCCGGGCACCGCGGGTACCGCCCACGCCGCGGCCCCGCTGGACGGCGCCGCGCTCGACGGCGACCCCTTCACCCTCGGCATCGCCTCCGGCGACCCGCTCCCCGACTCGGTGGTGCTGTGGACCCGGCTGGCCCCCGACCCCTACGCCGCCGACTCGGGGCTGCCGCCCGAACCCGTCGCCGTCCACTGGGAACTGGCCCGCGACCGCCACTTCCGCCGCCCGGTGGACGGCGGCACGGTGCTCGCCCACCCCGAGTTCCACCACTCCGTGCACGTCGAGCCCCGGCGGCTGGCCCCCGGCACCGACTACTACTACCGGTTCCGCACCGGCCCGTGGAACTCCGTCACCGGCCGCACCCGCACCGCCCCCGCCCCGCACGACCGGGTCGGCCGCGGGCTGCGGTTCGCGCTCGCCTCCTGCCAGCGCTACGACCAGGGCTACTACACGGCGTACCGGCACCTGGCGGCCGAGGAGGACCTGGACGCCGTCATCCACCTCGGCGACTACCTCTACGAGTACGCGATCGACGCCGCCGCCGGAGCGCGCGGCTACACCGGTGACCGGCAGCTGCCCGCGCACTACCGGCGCGAGACCGTCACCCTCGACGACTACCGGCTGCGCTACTCGCTCTACCACGCCGACCCCGACCTGCGGGCCGCCCATGCCGCGCACCCGTGGATCGTGACCTGGGACGACCACGAGGTGGACAACAACTACGCCGCCGCCGTCTCCCAGGACGACGACCTGGAGGCGGAGTTCCTGGTACGCCGGGCGGCGGCCTACCGCGCGTACTACGAGAACCTGCCGCTGCGCCGCCCCCAGCTGCCCGACGGCCCCGACCTGCGGCTCTACCGCCGGCTGCACTTCGGCCGGCTCGCCCAGCTCGATGTGCTGGACACCCGGCAGTACCGCGCCGACCAGGCGAACGGTGACGGCTGGAAGCTGCCCACCGAGGCGTCGGAGGCCCCGGGGCGGCACCTGCTCGGCGCGGCGCAGGAGCGCTGGCTGGCCGACGGCTGGCGCGCCTCGCGCGCGGTGTGGAACGTCGTCCCGCAGCAGATCGTCGTCTCGCGCCGCCGCAACCAGCCGGCCGAGCCGTGGCCGCTGGCCATGGACGCCTGGGACGGCTACCCGTGGGCGCGGGAGCGGCTGCTGCGCTCGGTGCGCGAGAGCGGGGTGCGCAATCTCGTGGTGTTCACCGGCGATGTGCATGTGCATCACGCGTTCGACATCAAGGAGGACTTCGACGACCCGGCGTCCCGGACACTCGGTGTGGAACTGGTCACCACCTCGATCTCCAGCGGCGGGAACGGTGCGCGGCGGCCGGCCAACTGGGAGGCGATGATGACGGTCAACCCGCATCTGCGCTTCTACGACGGGCGGCGCGGCTATGTGCTGGTCAGCCTGGACGAACAGCGGGTCAGGGCCGATTACCGGGTGGTCTCCGGGGTCACCGAGCCGGGCGGCACGGTGAGCACGGCGGGCTCGTTCGTCTCGCGCGCGGGGGAGCCCGGGCTGGCTCCGGCGTGACCTTCCGAGTGAGAACCATATAGAACGGTGGCCGGATCATGGGACGATTGGGCGGTCTCAGCGAGTACCGGAGAGGTGCATGAATCAGCCCGGCAGCCAGCCGAACACGGCCGCCCCCGCTTCCGTCCCCGACCCCACCCCCACCACCGTCACCGCCCCGAGCCCGCAGACCCGGCCCGCGCCAGAACTGACCAAACGGCAGCGGGCCGGACTGCTGCTCACCCTCATCCTCGGCAGCCTCTCCGCGCTGCCCGCGCTCTCCATCGACATGTACCTCCCGGCCCTCCCCGAGGTCACCGAGGACCTGAACACCGGCGCCGCCACCGTCCAGCTCACCCTCACCGCGTGCCTGCTCGGCCTCGGCCTCGGCCAGCTCATCGTCGGCCCCATGAGCGACCAGCTCGGCCGCCGCCGCCCGCTGCTCGCCGGCATGATCTGCTACGTCGCCGCCTCCCTGCTGTGCGCCGTCGCCCCCACCGTCCAGGTGCTCACCGCCTGCCGCGCCGTCCAGGGCCTCGCCGGCGCGGCCGGCATCGTCATCGCCCGCGCCGTCGTCCGCGACATGTTCGACGGCCTCGCCATGGCCCGGTTCTTCTCCACCCTGATGCTCATCTCCGGCGCCGCCCCCATCCTGGCCCCTGTCTTCGGCGGCCAGCTGCTGCGGCTCACCGACTGGCGCGGCGTCTTCCTCACCCTCGCCGCCGCCGGACTCTTCCTCACCCTGATCGTCGCCCGTTGGCTGCCCGAGACCCTGCCGCCGGGACAGCGCGACGGCGGCGGCGTCGGCGCCGCCCTGCGCGCCATGGGCGGACTGTTCAAGGACCGGGTCTTCACCGGCTATCTGCTGGTCGGCTCGCTCACCTTCGCCGCGCTCTTCGCCTACGTGGCGGCCTCCCCGTTCGTCGTCCAGGAGATCTACGGCGCCTCCCCGCAGACCTTCAGCCTGCTCTTCATGGTGAACTCGATCGCACTGGTCGCGGTCAGCCAGATCAACGGCAAGATCCTCGTCGGCCGGGTCTCCTTCACCCGCATCATCGGCATCGGGCTCACCCTGCTGATCCTCGTCGCGACCGGCCTGCTCCTCATGACCGCCGGAGTGTTCGGCACCGCGGGACTGGTCCCCGTCTCGGCCGGTCTCTTCTGCCTGATGGGCCTGATGGCCCTCGTCCTGCCGAACGCCAACTCCGAGGGCCTCATGCGCGCCCCGCACGCCGCCGGCTCCGCCTCCGCCCTGTTGGGCGCCTCGCAGTTCTTCGTCGGCGCCATCGCCTCCCCGCTGGTCGGCGTCGCGGGGGAGGACACGGCCGTACCGATGGCCGTCGTCCAACTCGCCGCGGTCGTGCTCGCGGCGCTCTGCTTCGTCGTGCTGTGCCTGCCGCGCCGCGGCCGGACGGCGGCGGGTGCCGCCACCCCACCCACCACCGCGTCCGCGTAGCCCGCACCCGGGCGACGGCGGCGCCCCGGACCACGACCCGCCGACCCCGGCGCGGAGGGCGGCGGCCCGGGTCACCGCCGGGGACGGCCCGGTGCGGACGGCGCCTACCATGGGGCGGTGAACAGCACCGCCACTCCCTCCGTCGCGTCCGGGACCTCCGGTGAGCTGCGTGCCGCGCTGGAGCGGGTGCTCGACGGGTTGCCGCCCAAGCGGACCGCCGCCGCCGTGGAGCGGCTGATCGCCAGTTACCGGGGCCGCACCCAGACGCACGCCCCGGTGCTGCGCGACCGGGCCGACGCCATCGCCTACGCCGCGTACCGGATGCCCGCCACGTTCGAGGCGGTGTCGGCCGCGCTCGCTGAGCTGGCCGCCCGGATGCCCGGCGGCTGGCAGCCCGGCAGCCAGGTGGACGTGGGCGGCGGCACCGGTGCCGCGCTGTGGGCCGCCGCCGGGGTGTGGCCCGGCGAACGCCGCGCCGAGGTCATCGACTGGGCGGGACCCGCCCTCGATCTCGGCCGTGAACTCGCGGCCGGCGCCGCCGCGCCCGCCGTGCGGGCCGCCCGCTGGCAGCAGCAGCGCATCGGCGCGGGCCCCGAGCTGCCGGCCGCCGACCTGATCACCGTCTCGTACGTCCTGGGCGAGCTGACCGAAGCCGACCGCGACGCGCTGACCGACGCCGCCGCCCGGGCCGGCTCCACCGTGGTGCTCGTCGAACCCGGCACCCCGGAGGGCTATCTGCGGATCAGAGCCGCCCGCGACCGGCTGGTCGCCGCCGGGCTGCGCGTCGTCGCGCCCTGCCCGCACAGCGACCGCTGCCCGATCGAGCCGGGCGCCGACTGGTGCCATGTCGCGGCCCGCGTCACCCGCTCCGCGCTGCACCGGCAGGTCAAGGGCGGGGTGCTGCCGTACGAGGACGAGAAGTTCACGTACGTGGCGGCCACCACCGTGCCGGAGGCCGCCCCCGCCCCGTCGCGGGTCGTGCGCAAGCCGCAGCTGCGCAAGGGCCAGGTGCTGCTCGATCTGTGCACCCCGGACGGCGCCCTCACCCGGACGACGGTCACCAAACGGCACGGCGACGCCTACCGCGCGGCCCGCGACACGGACTGGGGCGCGCCCTGGCCGCCGCCGGACGTCACCGTGCGGTGACGGGCACGGCGTGGACGGCGGTGCCGGTACCGGCGCCCGGAAGCGCGCCGGCCGGCCGGCCGTGCGGGGGGCGGTGGGCCGGCGCCGTCCCGTCGTGCCCGGGTCCGGCGATCGTCAGGCCCGCTGAGCGGGGCCGGGGTCGGGTCGAGGGGCCGGGTCGAGAACGAAGACCGGGATCACCCGCTCGGTGCGCTCCTGGTATTCGGCGTACGGCGGGAACGCCTCGACCGCCCGGGCCCACCACTGCGCGCGCTCGGCGCCGTGCACCTCGCGCGCGGTGTAGCGGCCCACCTCGGTGCCGTCCCGCAGGGTGACCTCGGGGTGGGCACGCACATTGTGGTACCAGACCGGGTTGGCCGGGGCGCCGCCGAGGGAGGCGACCAGCGCGTACCGGGTGCCGTCGCTCACCCGCATCACCGGGAACTTGCGCACCGCGCCGCTCTTCGCGCCGCGGGTGGTGACGACGACCGTCGGGTAACCGTTGAGCATCCGTCCGTCGGTGCCGCCGGACGCTTCGTAGCGGGCGACATGGTCGGCTGAGAACTGCTTGATGTCGAACTCCGTCATGCGCAGGCCAACACCGGGCCGGGGGCGGGTTGTTCCCGCCACCCGTCAGCCGTTGCGCCGCTCGCGCAGTTTCGCCAGCAGTGCGCGTTTCTGCGCGGCGGGATCCTGCCCGCCGCGCGCCGCCGGGGTGTCCGCGGCGCCGCCGCGCAGCCGGGTGCGGGGCAGGGGGTTGCGCGGTCCGCCGACGCCCATCATGGCGCCACCGCGTCCCTTGCTCATGGTGTTCCTCCTTCGGTCGGGAGTGCGGAGACCCGGGTGGGCTCCTGTCCTGAGATTGGACGAGACGTATCGTCTTGTCAAAAGGGTTTTCTCACTAGACTGCCCCCATGGGAACGACCTCACAGCACGCCACGCCCCGCGCCACCCGGGGACCCTCCACCGCCAAGGGCCCCGACCCCGCCCGCCGGAACCCGCGCTCCCGCCAGGCCATCTTCGACGCCAGCCTCGACCTCGTCGGCAAGGTCGGCTACGAGAAGCTCACCATCGAGGCCATCGCCGCCCAGGCCGGCGTCGGCAAGCAGACCATCTACCGCTGGTGGCCCTCCAAAGCGGCCGTCCTCCTCGACGCCTTCACCGCCACCGTCGAACACCCGGACTACGACGCCGAGTTCCCGGACACCGGCGACCTCGCCGCCGACCTCAAGGGCGTGCTGCGCGCCACCGTCGACGAGTTCAACGACCCCGCCTTCGAGGCCCCCTACCGCGCCCTCGCCATCGCCGCCGCCGGCGACCCGGAGCTGGCCCACTCCTTCGTCAGCCGGCTCTCCGAGCGGGGCGTGCGGGTCTACATGGACCGGCTGCGCACCGCCCAGGAAGCCGGCGAGATCGACCCCCGCACGGACCTGCGGATCGCCACCGAGCTGATCCTGTCCCCGTTCTCCCAGCGCTGGCTCACCCGCAGCGGCCCGCTGACGTACGCGTTCACCGACGCCCTCGTCGATCACGCGCTGCGCGGCGTGCTCACCCGCGACCCGCGCGAGCCCCGCGACCGCGCTGAGCCCGGCGCGCCCCGCGACCCGGGCGACGCCCGCGAGTGACCCTCGCCGCACCCGCCCCCATCCGCGCACGGCGGGTGGGCCGATCCGGTAATGTCACGGGACAGGCAGGACGAGCGGGACGGAAGTGAGGCGACCTCAGTCCATGGAAAAAGAGCGCAGACTCCCCCGCTGGATGCGCCGCGGCGCCCGCGCCGCCGCCGACTCGGCCGCCGCCGCCCGGGCCCGTGAGGAACTGCTGCTCGACACCGCCCGGGCCGGTTTCCCGCTCGCCCCCGCCGCCCACCCCCAGGGGCGCTCGCAGGAGCAGCCGTACCCCTGGGGG
>NZ_JBHWJL010000018.1:0-1108 GCF_042731495.1 Streptomyces sp. NPDC059853 | reverse complement strand
CCCCAACCCCGGACGGCACCCGGTATCCCTCGCCTGGCAGACCCAGGCGACCACCGACCCCGATCGCCTCCTGGCCTGGCTCCGCGCCGACCAGGAGGCGAATTTCGTTACGGCCACCGGCGTCGCCCACGACGTGCTCGACGTCCCCGCCCGGGCCGGCCACGCCGCCCTGGAACGGCTCGCCGCCGAGGGCACCGGCACCGGCCCGGTCGCCGTCGCCGACCCCGACCGGATGCTGTTCTTCACCGCCACCCGCGGCACCCCGGACGACGAGGACGAATGGTGGCCCTGCGTCCTGGACTGCCACCCCGAGACCATGGACGAGCACCCCGGGCTGCGCTGGCACTGCCGCGGCAGCTACGTCCTGGTGCCGCCGTCCCGGGTGACCGGCGGCCCGGGCAGCTCGGTCCGGTGGCTGCGCGCCCCCGGCCTGCCGCTGCCCGAACCCCTCACGCTCCTCGAAGCGCTCACGGACGCCTGCGCCGAGGTGGCCAGGGCCGAGCAGGACGCGTCACTCACCCACGGCTGAGGTCACCCCGGTCACCCGGGACGGCACCGCGATGTCGCCGCCACCGGCCGCCGGGACCAGCGCCGCGTGCATGGCGACCCGCACCAGCGTCACCGACGTCTCGGCGGTGCCCTCCATCAGCACCTCCACCAGCGGATCGACCACCGGGGTCTCGCCCTCGGCCATCGTCTGCTTCTCGTGGTGCCGGGTGCTGAAGAACACCAGCGCGCCGCCGTCCGTGTCCCGCAGCGCCACCGGCGCGAAGTCCGGCTCGGTGGGCACCGAGTCCTGGTACTGCATGGCGTACGCCGGGTTGCTGTTCGACTCCTCGCGGCGCTCCACCGCCTCCGTGGTGTACGTGCCGTCGGCGAACGGCCCGGCCTTCGAGCCGAGGAAGTCGTTGTAGGCCTCGCCCACCTGCCCCGGCGGCACCACCAGACCGGCGTCGTCCGCGTCGTCCGCGTCCCCCGCCGGGATCGGGATGTCCTCGGCGTACCCGTCCTCGTCCACCGCGAACTCCGGCATCAGCGACGGGTCGAGGACCGAGAGGTAGCTCGCCATCCAGTCCTCGTCGATCCCGCCCCGGGTGATCACCAGCAG